>JAKFXC010000058.1 GCA_021731625.1 Candidatus Omnitrophota bacterium | reverse complement strand
ATTCCGGTTGGAAATTATTTCTCATCACCCAGCTGAAAATCCTCCTCCTGGCCGCCCGTAAATTTAACCAAAGGCATGGGCGCTGGCAAGCCGCTTCCATGACCTACTACACCTCCCTGGCTCTGGTGCCCTCGCTCACCCTCATTTACGGGCTCATGAAGGGTTTTGGCCTGGAAGGAACCCTCCGGGAACAGCTTTCGCGCAGCCTTTCCAGCCATCAAGAATTAATTGACGCGATTTTCAATATGGCGCAATCGTACGTTGATAAAACCCATGGCACGGTGTTTGCCGGCATTGGATTCGCCCTGCTGTTTTGGGGGATTTTTCAAACTCTCTCAACCATGGAGCAGGCCTTTAATGACATCTGGGGGATCAAAGAAGGTAAACCGCTGCTGCGCAAACTCAGCGACTATTTGACCGTGTTTATCCTTTGCCCCATGCTGATCATTCTTTCCGGCAGCGTGACCGTGTATGTCACCACCCAGCTCTACGCCATTTCGGGAAACTTTTTTTATCTGGGGCCGGTGGTGCCGCTCATTTATGCAGCGCTGTTTTTCCTGCCGTTTGTGGTCATCTGGATGGTGTTTACATTTGTCTATATTTTTATGCCCAACACGCAAGTGAATTTTAAAGCAGGGCTGTGGGGAGGATTGGCGGCCGGCACCCTGTATCAAGTGACGCAGTGGGCGTATGTGGGCTTCCAGGTGTGGATGACCAAGGCCAGCGCGATTTACGGCAGTCTCGCCGCTATTCCGCTGTTTCTGGTGTGGCTGCAGCTCAGCTGGATGATCATGATCTTCGGGGCCGAGGTGGCGTATGCCAAACAAAATGTGGCCGCGCATGGATTTGAACCGGAGACGATCAAACCCAGCCCGTCGCTGCGAAAATTGGTGGGGCTGCTGGTCACTTATGTATGCGTGAAGCATTTTGACGCCGGAGAAAAGGCGCCGACCGTGCAGGAGATCGCCAAGCGTTTGCATGTTCCAACCCGCTTGACGCAGGAAGTGGTCGGCGATCTGGTGCAGACCGGACTCTTAAGTAAAATCCACCTCGATGACAAAATATTTGCCTACCAGCCGGCCCGCTCGATCAATGATATCCGCGTCCAGGATGTGCTCGACGCCCTCGAGCATCTTGGTCAGGACGATATTTCGATTAAGGAATCAGAGGAATTTAAGGTCATTACCCGGTACTTGGAAGAATGTCAGGGGAACCTGGTGTCAACGGAGAGTCAGCTGCTTAAAGCGTTGTAGGTGCGGGTCGCGTTTGTTCGATTTTGAGCAATTTGTCTTTGCGGGCCGGGCTCCAACGATAACCACCCACCCCGCCCGACTTGGGAACAATGCGATGGCAAGGGATGACTAAGGCAACTGGATTGGTGGCACAGGCCCGCGCCACGGCCCGCGCGGCGCTGGGCTGGCCAATGGCTTTGGCGACTTGAGAATAGTCGTAGGTGGTGCCGGAGGGAATAGTACACAGCCACTCCCACACCCGTCGCTGAAACGCGGTGGCCTGCACATCATAAGGCAATACCGGCCAAGGTTTGTGTCCGGCCAAGTAATCGATTAAGGCCTGGGTCCACGGCCGCAAGCTTTTATCATTGGGGATGAGTTCTGCCGCGGCAAATTCTTTCTTTAGCTCCTGCTGCAATTTTTTCTTATTGTTCCCCAGGCGCACCGTGCATATTCCTCTGTCCGTTGCGGCCAGCAATAGATCGCCCAGCGGCGAATCCACAATTATGTAGCGAATCACCCTCCCCTGTCCTTTACCCTGATAGATTTTGGGTGTCATCCCTAAATAGCGATCGGCAAATTCGTACAGACGGCTGCTGGAGCCAAAGCCTGCATCATAGAGGGCACGGCTGACATCATCCCCGTTTTGCAACTGCTGGCGCAGGCGTTTAAACCTTATGGCATCCGCGTATTGCCGCGGCGAAATGCTTAATGCCCTCTTAAACACTTTTTGAAAATAGGCAGGGCTTAAGTCGACATGAAGGGCAACATTGGCCAGGGTCGGCAAATCCGGCATGTCTTCGATATGCCGGCAGGCTTTGATGAGTTTTGTCTGGAGAAGAGTTGCGGCCTTATTCATAGGCCAATTATAACCAATCGCCGCAGATAATCTATCCGATTCTTGTCCAGAGCGAGTCGAGGGCATCGGCGGCCCCTAGAGGAATTTTGATATCCACCTGGTCGGAAATTGCGGTCTCGCCGGGATTGATCTCGATGGTGAGGGCGCCCTGGCGGCGGGCATCGTAGAGCGGACGCTGGATATAAGGAAACACGCACGTTGTGCCGATCCAAATGTAAATATCAAAACCCCGGCGCAATTGCTGTTCGTAAAGCTCGATCTCGGGGAGCGGCAGCATTTCACCGAAGAACACCACGTCGGGCCGGGCGATCGAGTGGCATTGCACGCATCTGGGAGGAATATCAATTTCGGAAAAGTCGCGGATGCTCCTTCGCCAACTGCAGGCGGTGCACCGCAGCCGCCGCATGTTGCCGTGGATTTCAATCACATTGCGGGTGCCCGCTGCGGTGTGAAACCCGTCGATATTTTGGGTCAGGGTCCAGACCCGCGGGAAATGCGATTCCATCTCAGTGAGGACGGCATGGCCGCGGTTAAAACTCGCCTGGCGGCAATTCTTTTCAATTTGGGAAAGGTATTTCCAGGTGATTTCCGGACGGGTGGCCAGCATGTCGCCGGCCAAGGCCATTTCAATCGGAATGCCGTCCTCGGTGGGCGTGTCCTCGTAAAGACCGCCGATGCCCCGGTACGTGGGCAATCCCGAGTCGGCGGACATGCCGGCGCCGGTGATCAGCAGGACGCTCTTTGCTGTTTTCAAACGTCGGGCTGCCTGTTCCAGCGATTCTCTGGTAGCGTCATTCATCAATAAAATTCCAGCTTCTGTTCGCACACGTCCAGGCCCGGACAGCGTTCGACAAAAGACAGCACATGCTGCAAGGCACTGTCGATGTATTTCTGGTCATTGCCGATCATGGCAAAACCTAAAGTGGCGGTCTGCCACTTGTCCTCGCCGTCGAGTTGTGCCACTGAAACACTGAATTGATTGCGGACACGGTCTTTCAGGCTTTTTAAAACCATGCGCTTGTCTTTAAGTGATTGGGCCTGGCCGATGAAAACGCGGACATGCAGAACCCCTAGATGTGTGGGGACATCAATCATAAAACAGATGGTAGCATAAAAGAAGACAACTCGTAAATATCAGAAATATCAACCGCAACATAATCAAATTCCAGCTGAAGATTATCGCCCATTAAGCCTTTGATGTCCTTGATTTGAAACCCGAACGGCCCCAACACCACCAACAAAGCCCGCACAAAAAGCTTTTTATATTTTTTTTTGTCCGGATTGCCCTGGTATTCCTCGACTAATATCGGCCCGCTGTCCGCATAAATAAATTTTATAGACTGTCCTGGTTCGAGGTGAGTGCCCCGGGCGGCAAGTTTCTCCAGGATGATTTTTTGAGGGATATTATGTTGATAGGTATTTCTGCTGACCATGAGCGACACCGTCAGCAGCGAAGGTTTCATTTTAGGCAATTCGTCCAGCAGACAACGGGCGTACGCACAGGCCTGAGGCACCCTGCCTCGAATTTCCTCCATCGTGGCACAGTCCTTCATTATAACGAGCACCGCCTCTTGAAGCGCTTTGATGATCGGTGGCACCCCCCGCTGACGCACTTCAAGGCCTCGGGCCTTGATATTCCCGTCGTTAAATACCCCAAAATACGTCGCCGGTAAAGCCCGGGCCGGGTCCACCCGGCTGGTTAAAAAAACCACCCATTTGAAAATCCCTTCACAGGCAATCGGGATGTGAAACAACGATTCCAATTCCCGGCGCAGGTCCTCGACGTCGCTCAGCGTCATGCCATCCTTGGTGATATACACACTATCGACAATGCCGTGAATGACTTTAAACCCCCTCTCCTCGGCCCGATGCACGCACGCCAGCAGGGTCTGACGCGCATACGCGCAAATGGCCATGTGGCTGGTGGGGATGCCCAACTTAAACTCCCGATATCTTAAATACCCGTAACAGCTGACTAAAATCCATTTAAGCCCCCGGGCCCGGCGGCTATGCTCCTCCGACGGATTTTGTTTATAGAACATCCGGCGGTCAATAAAAGGTTTTAAAGCCCTAGGGATAAGGCCTTTGATTTTTAAGGAAGCCTTGATCGGCAAATCCGGCACCTGCTCAAACGGCCCCTCGTTAGACAAAATGCACTCGGCGGAGATGTTATGGTTGTAGATGAGCCAAGGAAACATGCTGATAAAATCTAACTCCGCGACATTTTGATGAAAGCCGATTTTGGGGTCGATGGTGAGTCCTCCGCGATCGGCTTTGAGCAAATGAAACATCGACAACGGCGGCTCAATGGGTTTTTCTTTATAAGGAATGACCATCCCCTCGCTGACCATCAACCGCACCAGCGCTGATTGAAAAACAGCTCCGAAACTGCGGGCCACGGTTTGCTGAAACAATGTCCCCGAAAGCCGGACCATTTCGATGATTCCCTCCAGGTCGCATTCGGAACCGATCATTGTGCTGCGATCGATCAATAAACGCCCGCGCAGGCGCACCGAATAATCCTGGTAACGCACCTGGTTATAACTCCAATAGGAACGCCCTCCTCGGTATTTCAACAATCGGCTGTCCCAACGGTCAAATTTAAAAGCAATGTTATGTTTCTTTAGTCGCGACGCCAGATAAGGAACGACGGCGTAGGCCCGATGGATGGAAACCACGTCGGGGTCATAGGCGTGAAAGAGTGCGGCGAATTCTTTAAGGACCGCTGCTTCCGGGCCTTTTAAAACCTCACCGTTAAATAAAATGGAGCGAACCGGAAAATTAAACTCCTGCCGGATTTGTACGCCCGGCACAACTTCCAGATCAAGTTGTTTCAGGGGTGCCTTTTCTTCGTCGATGAACGGCTGGATGCGGGGCTGTGCGCGCTCTGCCTGCACTTTCGTGAAAGGACATAAATCATACTCGTAAAGAAAAGATTGCTCGGGCTTGATGTCCGCGTTATAGAGGGTGACGCGGTAAGAGGTGATCTGTTCCAGGTGCTTCACAAATGCCTCGAAGCGGTCCAGACTGGGCACGGCTATTTTGAGCACGGTCCGGCAATGCGCGTACGTCTTCTTTTGAATGACCTCGAAAGAAATGGCGTAGGCCTTAAGATCAGGCATCGCATCCAGGTGGGCATAAATAAAAACCTGATACGGATATTGGCACCGCACATCTTTTCCGTCGAGCGTCTTTAACCACACCACGATGTGGTTGTCACTGCGGTAGCAGTCGATCAGCCAGCCGATCATATTTTTTCTCCAAGGCCGTTAACCGCCTTTCTTGTTCGATCAAAATCGACAACAAAATCATGGCCCAGATGTTGATGCTGCCGGCATTCGACACCGCCCCAACATGTTTGAGCGGCTCTTGCAGCAAACGTTCCAATAACCGGCGGTCTTCTTGACGCAACGCCCCGGCAAATCCCTGCAGTTCGCTTAAGACAATGTCAATCGCCATGCGCTGTGACCGGACGGTGTGTCCCATGATCCATCTCCCAAAGTTGATCGCAGTATTTCCACGCCAATGCGTATTGCTTGGAGCCGCGCAAAACCCCGGCAGTCACCTCAGAGGTGCGGCTGATTTTTTTCATCAACTGCCAGGCGTGCCGATAAATACCGGCATTCTCATCTTCATCGTGATAATTGATCAGATGATCCGCCGTGGTCACAATAATACTCTGGACGTTTAACTGCCGCGCGTAAACCGGCAGATGGCGCAGCACGTCCCGGAACTTATGCAGCAGCTCCAGCTCAAACACATACATGTTCTGCAGGGCCCACACGTCGATGGCGGGATAAAATTTATACGGGTCGGCAAAATTGGCGCAGTCCACAATCAAGGTCGGCAAATGCTCGGCTGCGTGATAAAACAGCGCCGTGTTGACCTGGTGAAAATCATTGCCGACGAACCCATTTAATGCCATATTTTGCTCCCGCATGCTTTATACCATACATTTGTATAGCATGACAAGTTGAATTTTTGCTTGACATACTATACGCATGAATAGTAGTATAGGCGCATGACTAAACTCGACCGTTTGACCCCAAAACAGCAGGAAATTTTCAAATTTATTTACGAAGAAATTAAACACAATCAATTGCCCCCCAGCATCAGGGAGATTGCGGCGCGTTTTGCCTTTGCTTCCCCCCGCTCGGCCCAAGACCATTTAAAAGCCCTGGTCAAAAAAGGGTTCATCCGCATTTCCGAAAAAAAATCCCGGGCCATTGAAATCATTCGCGAAAATCTCTTTTCCATCCCCATTGTGGGCACGGTCCAAGCCGGGTCGCCGGTGTTGGCGGTGGAGAATATCGACGAATACCTGAATTTGGATCGATTGGTGCTTTCCAATACCACCTTCGGTTTGCGGGTCAAAGGCGACAGCATGATCGATGCCGGCATTTTGCCCGGCGATTTGGTGATCGTGCGGCAACAATCATTTGCGGAAGTGGGTCAAATCGTAGTGGCTTTAATAGGAGAAGAAACAACTGTTAAATATCTGCAGAAAGAAAATGACGGGTACTTTTTAAAACCTGCCAATCCTCGTTACAATCCAATTCCCTTAAACGACTCCGCCTCCATCATCGGCGTGGTTGTGTCCGTGGTGCGGAAACTATAAAATACCAAGGAACATCTGGATATCGGTCGGCTTTTGCAATTGCTCAACCATGGCTGGGTCGAGTTTAAATTTAATACCCTTACCGTTAATGCCACGCAAGCGAGAATCCATTCGGGTTTCGATATTCATTCTGTCAGCCGTAATTATTCTAGTGACTATTAAAAATTTTACTAATCTCATCGGCATTTAAACCGCGGTCGTACACCCGAGCGTCGTCGATCCGACCCTTAAAGCCCCTGCCATAATAGCCATTTCCTATACGAAACTCTCCCGTTATCTTTTGCGTACTTCCTGTTGCCACAGAGCATTCTTCCTTGCCGTTAACATATAAATAAATTTTCCCACCCGTATGCACCCTGGCCACATGATACCATGCGTTGAGGTTATACGCTGTCTTGCCCCGGCATTGATCTTCATCGCCATCCCAATTATAAACCACAAAATTCTTGTTATCATAACTAAGGGCCCAATACCCTGTTCCTGGTTGATCTCCAAAAATGGCGTCACAGTTATAAGAAATGGCGCATGAATTTCCTGGCTTTATGGGATAAACCCAAGCTGTTTGTGTATTATCAAACGAATTAGCAAAGGTCCCAAGGTTCACTCCACTAGAACTAAGATAATTTGTTCCATTAAAGAATCCTGAATAAGCTCCTATTCTTCCCGCTTCCCATCTTGGGCTTCCACTAAAGGAAAAATGACGTACGGGTTGACCCAACAATCCTGATGTATCCGAAACAGTTGTACCGGTGCCCTCATCAAATTTAAGCCAAAGCTTAAGTCCAGCTGGCGGTGTATTGATTGGTGGCATGTTGATTGTATACGTTGCACTTGCTATAGGGCTATCGGTCATACCATTTTTAAACGCAAAAGCTTTGATCGTTGTGTTTGTCGTCACTTGAATTACAGCACCACTATAAAGATTAGAACTAGAAGTCGGCAAACTACCGTCTAATGTATAGCGGATTTCTGCCCCCGCTGTTGTTGTATTTAAATAAACACTTTGTGGACTATCATATGTCCCCTCGGAGACATTAAAAGTTGGTGTTGCTACTTGCAGGTTAGGTGGAATTATATCCTGATCTGGTATTCCTGGAACCGTGGTCACGGATTTCGAGCTTCCATCATCATAAATCAAATCAATCGTATACGTGTTTACGTCCTTCCAATAATCAAAATACAGATCTACTTGTCCAGGGCCATTGTTGGGTTCGCGTACGATATACCAATTTTGGCCATTGAACGGCCACTCCCACACCCCCACATCACCTAGGGATTTGATGGTTATTTTTTGTATCGCCTTTGGCACATTATTTAATCGAATATGAATGTCGCGTACATTATCTGGTATGGCTGTTGCTTGTTGTTGGCCCACGCGGTCCTTGGCAAGCGTCCACTCTGAGCTACCGTATAAAATGGCGGTTAGATTCTCTTGAACGTTAGGGGTTACTGTTTGTGTCATAGGCGCGCTTACGGAAGAGCTATTGTTGCCATCTCCACCGTAACTTGCAGTAATGATATGGTTCATTTCTTCTAATCCACTGATTGTACTTGTACAACTGGCTATGCCATTAGCTTGAGGCACAAGAGCACAAGCATTTATAATCTGCCCGTTGTCCAAGAAGGTCACAGTTCCGGTTGGAACATTATTCGTATTATTACCAACAGTCGCCAGAAATGTGATGCTGCTACCAATAGTAGCTGGATTGAAATGGCTAACAACCGTTGTCGTTGTACTCATTTTGTTTACTGGGCGTGTCGTTGAATGATATAACATGATGATTTCTTCAGGGCTTAGCACTCTATTATAAATGCGCACATCATCCAACAATCCAGAAAAGTTAAATCCAGGATTTGTAAAAGCGCCAACCGTCAATCCTGGTGCTGGCGCTAAATCTTTTTTGCTTTTTTCCTTGAAGCATTGATTACCATCAAGATACAAAATAGTCTCATGCGTTGCATTATCATGGGTCAGTACACCCAAATGCCAAACATTCAAAGATACTGGACACCCTTCTTTATAAATAATGTTTTCATCCCAGGCAAAACCTTGACCATTACCGCTGCCTACCCCTCCACTCAAATAATGCACTTTTCTTGCTTGATTAAGTACTACTTGTAAGCGGTAATAAAAATCATGGTTGTATTGGTTCCCTCCTTGTAAAATCACCTGCTGTGGACTACTAGCTGTCTGTTTAAACCATGTGGCAATGGTGAGTTTCTCTGACGGGCCCGTCAGATACGATATTGCTTTGTCCGTGCTGCCGTTTAGGCTATAAACTTGTTGACGCTCTGTGTCTGTGACAAACGTTGTTCCAGCCAAAGTTAGATGATTGTCACCCACCGCATCATAACCATTCCCATCCAGCAACCAAAACGCCATGGGCATTGATCTATTAACTGGAGGCAAAACAATTGGCGGGTCTACGATCGGTGGTGGAGGTATTTGGATTGTATAATTCGCCACCGCAACGAGACTATCAACCATGCCATCTTTGAATGCTACAGCTTTAATGGTTGCCTGTGTGGCCACATTAATTGCTGTGCCATGATACAGACTGTAACTAGAAGTCGGCAAGCTGCCGTCTAATGTATAGCGGATTTCTGCACCCATTGTTGTGGTACTTAAATAAACAAGTTGCTCACTATTATATACTCCCTCTGGCACGCTAAAACTTGGGGCTGCTACTTGGGGTTTAGCATTGATCTGCAGATTGATTGGCTCGGAGGTTATACTCTCGGTATTGTTTGAATCCCCGTTGTATCGAGCCCGTATCACGTGATTCCCCACCCCAAGGGTACTGGTCTGGCATTGAACTTTTCCTTGGCCATTGAGTATCAACGCAGCACAGTTGGTGATAAAATTGTCTTGATCAGTAAAACTAACTGTTCCTGATGGTAAAAATCCTGTGACTGTGGCTTCCAAAGTGATCAATTGGCCTAACTCATTGCCACTCGGCGGGGATAATGTCAAGTTTGTTTGACTCTGTTTTTTCTCTACTTTAATTCCTAACACCTGACTTGTTGAATTTTCATTCAACGGATCACCCAAATATTGGGCTGTTATAAAATAATCGCCGGTATTTAACGAATGCAGATGGCAGGCAATAGATTCTGCCCTTAATCTCAAGCCAACACAAGAAGGAATGGCAACACTTGATTCATAAAAATCAACATGGCCTGTTGGGTTTTGGCCTTCACCAACGATCGCAACAATGTCTATCGGGTCTCCAGCTGTCACATTTATATTGGACAACAGGGCCAACGTTGTTTTAGTTGATTTTTTGGGAATATTTGGTATCTGGTTGACAGTAATGGTTATTTGTTGCGAAACGGGTGAAGATTTTTGATCTGTCACTTTAAACACCAAAGAATAAACATTGGTAGGAGCAAGCGCTTGCTCAGGACGCGGGGTCCAAGCAAAAATATTCCCGTTTAGAAGAGCTCCATTGGGCACCGGTGTTTCCAACGCATAAAACAAGGCATCATTATCTCTATCTGTTGCCAACAAAGGAAATGTTAATGTCGATCCTACTTGAACGTGTTGGGCACCGATTGGTTGAAATTCCGGAGGCGTATTGGTAGAAACACCCGATGAATTGGTAATTTCAAGATCCACCAATTTAGAAACAAAGCTTTTTCTATCTGATACAATGAAATTCACCTTGTAGTATCCTGTCCGATTTAATTTAGCTAAAAAAACATGAACATCTTGTATAATTTCATATGTACTAAGTTTATGGATTAAATCCAAATCAGCTTGATTAATGAACCCATCTTGGGTAACATCTGCTAATATTTTTTGCTTTTCCGTCAAAGGAAATTGTACTGGATTACTTAAATGTTTGGCTAGAAACTCTTCATCCCGATTGTCCAATAACTGGCTGGCATCAACATCCCCTAATAATGAATAAAATATTTCATCACCTAAATTCGTGGATGGTTGAATTCCTTCTTTGGATATCTCATACGATACAAAAGGAAAATCGTTAACATCAGCATCTTCTGGGATGGCAAACAATGAAATCCACTGGCCAACGGACGCCGTTGTATTTCCCGACACCCGTACTATTGGATCATGATTCGTATTGGCTTTACTAAGTTGAAAAATCATTGGTGCTGACACGGCTTGATTGCCTACTAAATCTGTTGCTTTTGCAACCAATCGATGCGGGCCTTCGTTATATTGAGTTGTTTGCCAATAAAACCTTTCTGAAACTTGATCACTAGTAGGACTAAAATTCGTTGAGGTTTGATACAATTGATCATCAATAAATAATTCGATTTGTTTTAAACCCCTGTTTTCAAAAAAATTAACTTGTACTTGCACGGCATTTAGGTCATAGTCCATTCTTTTTGTATTTTCCGTGTCAATAGCAACTTGCGGCGGATTAGTGTCAGGATCTACCTTAACTTGAACTTGAAGATCTTGGAATGTGTCACTTAAGGTTTCCATCGTAATTTGACCCACCGGATCATAAAAAACTTTTCCAACATTTAATACAGCATCATTTAAATCTTCCAGACTCCCTTGAGATTTTGGGGTCATATCTAATAAATGCGAGCCTAAAACAACATCTGAGGCCATATGTATAGCAGCACCATTTAATCTATTGGTCATATCAAAACCAATAGGTTTTCGATTTTCTATATAAAAGTGAGAACCTTGCCCTCGTAATATTTTTAAAGCTTGAAGCTCATTGGTGGGTATTTCTATAGGTTTAATCGTGTAATGATTTGTCCCAACCGTATCAAACAATGCTAAATTTGAAGGAGAAAACCAACCTAATGTATCCTTATGCGCTGCATTAAAGTGAAAAATACCTGATCTACCCATGATATCCCCGGTATCTCCATATTCAATGTTATAACAAGGCGGGCTTGTGCCAATACTGACATTATCACATTCTAAGTTATTTGCATGCATTACCCCAAAACTATGCCCTAACTCATGTGCAATCAGAGATGTCGATGGCGCTTGCGTCAACACAATAGCCAAAGAAGCCTTGACCCAACCATCTGCTGTTTCAAGATCAGCTTTACCTAATGAGGAAATCCCCGCATAACCACAAACATAAGCTTCATACGGATAAATTATTAAAATACGTGAAAAATCATGAAAATTCACCTGGGGATCTATGATTCGAATAATTTCATTAATAATTTTGTTCCGGATTGTGCGATTATAATTTTCATCTACCCTTCCATCACTTGTCAATCGACATTTACCTTGTTCATAGGTCATCGGCAATGTTATCCAACCTTTAGTCTCACCAGTTAACCATATTTTATTATAAGATACTTCTTTAAAAAAATTATTAACTTCGTTAAAAACGATATTGTTGACCACATCCGGTTGCCAACCTTGAGGACCTCCATCTATAAAATTAGCCATAACAACCAATAACCGTTGCTCTCCCAACACTTTTGAATCTGGAGTTGATAGAACTTGAACCGATTGATCAGGACTTCCACTATAGGCCATATGATCATCCAATTGATAGGCTTCAAAACGCACCTTGGTCCCTGAAAGAAATTTTGACTTCATATTTTTAGGCAAAAACATTTTAAATTTCCGGCCTTTGCGGGTCCTTAAAAACTGATGCACAACTGCCCCGTCATTGCGATCCTCAACAATCACTTCCATAGCGCCTTCTTCTTTGACACGACGCTCAACCAAATTTTGAAAATCCGGGGGCAAATCCGCTGATTCTTGATCACTCATAGCAATTCTCTTAAGTAAATCGGGATTCTCTTGCATGAGTCTTAGAATCTTTTCTCTTCGTTTGTGCAACTTACGCTCCATGCGTTTTTTATGGTCCTTATTTCTAGGGTTCCTCTTATATACTTTTCGGTCATTGATCAATTCATTATTGATCTTTTTAACTTCTTGCTCCTCAATGGCAAGCGGTGACGTGGTACTCTGGGCATAAGTATTAACATTCGAAAAATTGACCACCCAGAATAATACAATAAGAAGAAATTTGAACATTGTTTTCTCCAAAAGAAATTAAAATATTCTATTAAAGACTTTGAACTATAATCATCCTAGTATCGTTTGAAACTGGATTCAACCTTTTAAGCAATTCTTTTACACAAAAAAACGGGCAGCCCACTTAAGGACTGCCCGTATTTAATTTAAGAATCTGTGTTCCCGGATTTTGTTATAGCAAAATCCGACCCTGCGAGGGCTGCTAGCCGAAGCTAATTTCTGTACCTTCTGCCATTCCTTACCTCGTTACTTTCTTACTACGAGTAAGAACATGCCTCAAAGCAATGTCAGCCAGGGAATATGATCCTTGCGACCTACCGGGCGACTTTGATGCCTATTGAATTTAAAGGACTTACGGTAAGAAGGGCCAGGACTTGCCGCTAACTTTACCCTGTTTTAGGGTGGGTCTGATCTTTATTGATGCCAAGGAACATACGAATATCTGTCAGGGGGCGAATATTAATGATGACCGGCACAAAGCCGGGGGCGTTTTGAAATTGCTCGATCATGGCTGGGTCAGCATGAACGTTGATTTCTTGCCCATCATTTTGGCGGTGCAGATTTATTTTGTCCGCCTGAAGATCAATACCGCCAAAGTCTTGCTTTCGGCCTGTATGGATGGTGTCGTTCATGGCCCGGTTTCCTGTCCCCATCATCGCGGCATCGGTCCTTTCACCAATGCCGTTTAAGGCCAATTCTTCAGTGGCCTCTTGAGGTGTATCAATAATTGTCATCAATTCAAAATCGCCTTTAGACACTAAAGGTGGGTCATAATTCTCCATTGTTTGTTTCAAAATTTTTAAAATCGGTTCCCAAAATTCACGCCCCACCAAAATAATTGGTTTACGGCGTATACTGCCGGTTTGCATGGCCACCACAATATCAAAAAGTTTATTGAATATTCCAACTACCCCAGGCAAAACAATATAACCACGCGCATCATACGTCAGCAGCAGCTGGTGATTAGAATCATCTTCGAGAAATAGGGTTTGCCCTGGTAAATGCTGTTTGACATACTGTTCGCTTGGGACAAGCCCCTCGACTTCCTCTTTCTTATACAGAACAGCTTGCAAAACCGACTCCGCTCGAAGCTGCTGTGCCTGCTTAAGAACCGATCCCAAAATAATTCCACGGCTAGCAATACGGACAGGAACCTTCATCTTAAAAATCGGAGAAATAATACCATTGAGTTGATTAAGAACCGTCCGTCCATACGCATTATCTTCCGGCTTTCCCAGAATAACGACCGCCCGTGGTAGCGCGGATAATTTGTCGATGCCGTTTTCCATTTCTTTGATGACTGCCATTGTTTGTTTCTGAGTTGGAATTATGACTCTGTGTTTATCGGCATGGTCAAGGATGTGATAAAAGGCTTCCTCGCTGCTGTTAGTCACAAATGGCCAGTAGTCCACACGATCTAGTAATCCCGCAAATTCCCAGCGATCTTTTAACACATCAAGAATAGGCTTATAGTAACTTTCTCCGATCAACGATATTTCCCGTCGACGCCGCCAGCCTTCAAAAATTTCATCCCATGTTCCTAGACCGCCATGAATGCCGATAAGCCCTAGCGCGTTTAAATGTAGCCCTAATTTCCGGAATACAAAATGGCGAAACATATAATTTTGTTCCAGAGATTTATTTTCGGGTTCGAACGTATTCACCAACACATTAATGGACTGAACTGGAACGTTGTCAGGTATAGATAAGCCTCGTTTGCGCAGGGCTCTGAAACGGTCTTCTCTAGACTTAATGAACTCTTCCAAAGGCCACTTCATAGCTGCCGGACCGCCTCCGGTTTTGATCGCTGTACTATTTTCCCAAGCCAATTTCCCAATTTCTCGTCCTGTCTCTTCTTGTGGACCGCCATCAGGGATACGCGCGCTCCCAATGACTACGATAGCGGGACGTTGAATGGGTTTATTAAAACCTTTGATCGCTGCCCAAACCTTTCGCCGTTCATTCCTCAATCGTCTTTTGACCCGGCGGGGTGACTCATAAAATCTGGCATCATTAGCCATAAGAAACGTTTGACTCAGAACTGAATAGGGAAGTTCCGGGTTGGCGAGCCAAACAGCAAGTTCTTCTTGCGAGGAAGAGGTATCGAAGATGCTGCTGTCATCAGGATTAATAGAAAAACTTAGACCACTGCCATTTTTGTTCATTTTAAAAAATTTCCTAATGATGTGACCTTTGTAATCGTTAAAATCGGCAGAGGTAATGATTTGACTGGTTGGCTGAAGTTCAATATGAATATTATTCCGCAGCAGGAGACTAAATATTTCTTCCTGAAGTTTTTGAGCGTCGATTCGCTCCGGTTCAGATATTGGGATGCGCGTTGATGGTCCATAGTCCAATCCTAATACCGTCACGTGAGCGAGTCGGTTAACCCCATTTTCAATTTCATATTTAATGCGTTTTAAAGACGTCACATACTGGCTCGGTTCCCAAACTTCTCCCATATGGGAAGAAATCTTTAACCCAATCCGGCGGGCGTTACGCAAAATAGGAGAGCCGACCCAATTGATATAGCCTGTTTCATTTCCGATGCTGCTGATACCGCCGATACGCTTACGCAAGAGCGGCTCGTTAAGTTCTAGTCGATTAAGATCTGTCTCGAAATCTTTGGCTTCTTTCAAAGCTAACTTACGGGCCTCAAGGGCAAATATAAGCCGATTGCGTAAATCTTCTAAAGTGACTTGTTCCTTCTTTTCTATGTTAAGATTCTCTTTGATCTGCTCGATGGCCTCCTCGAATTCTTTTTTTATTTTCTCCCGATCCAATTTAAAATACTGTTGGTCCATTTTTAAAGTTTCTCTGAAAATGCTTTCTTTAACCTCATCCAATGACTGCCCCTGATACCGCTTAAACACTTCTTGTCTATAGTCCTCATTTTTTTCAGCCTGCTTTAAAACCCGTTCCAAATAATCTTTCCGAAAAGCTTTCAAAACCGACAATGTCATTGCCCCATGAAGCTGCTGTTCAATGGAAACCAATTCTTTCAAGAGCTCTCCCAGCGACTGGCTATGAAAATCGGTTAATTCAAGATTACGGACATTGTCTTGATTAAAATGCCGCAATACACCTTCTCTTAAGAGTTCATAGCGAAATCTTGGGTGCGCATCTGTTACAGTTTTAATAACAGCAAAAGCGCGTTCAAAGTTATTCCAATCGACATTTTTATCTTTATAGGTTACAAAAATTTTCAGTTTTTTAACGGTATTAGGCAAATTAATGTCGTTTAAAGTTAGTGGAACTTTCTGGGGCAGTTCCAAAATCTCTCGAAAAGCACGGTCTGCTTCTTCTTGACTATTATTGGGATTCACTGGGTTGGCTTGCAAATCGATCCCGCTTCTGCGGGAATCAACGGTTAAAACAAATCGCCGTCTGGCTTCACGGCGGGCTTCCAATCTGTTTTGACGTTCATCAGCAGTAAATTCTTCTTTGGAGGGTTCATCATCCAAAAAGTATCTAATTAAATCTTCCGGGAAAATAACGCCGGAAACATGTTCATGAAGAATAGTTTTAGGTATCGTTTGAAGGTATTTGAGAAGAACCCGTTGAAAAGTTTTATTAGCAGGGTCGTCAAACCCCGCCTCTACAGCCAATTCGTTTAAAGTGATAGAGACATTGCCAGTAATGTTTTCCCTGATAATTTGGGTCAATTGAGTTTCCTTGGACTTCATAGCTTCGTCAACATCTCCCATGTTCTCTTTTTTCAGATAAGTGCTTAAAATCTTGCTGTCTCCCTCCATTTCCTCAGGGGTGATTTTCTGAGCGCCTTCGAAAACTACCATAGCTGGACTGGCAGCTTTTGATACGGCCTGCATGGCTGAAACTTTCTCAACGTACATGGCAAAATCAGTAACGAGATAAGCATATTCCTCTCCGGCTGATGTAAGGTAATATTTCTCTCCAAGATAGCCGCCTATTTTCTCCAAGCCAAACTTAACTTTGTTCTTGCCGTAATGGTCAATGACAAACCCGGCTTTCCCACGTTGTTCCCAGTATTTTCCGTGTACCGCATCTCCTATTAGGAGGAGGTTCGTACCTACATGATTCGCGAATTTCATCGTATAAGCCACCATTTGCTCACCTAGATAATTCTTTAACGATGGATCACTTTCATAATTGGTATTGGCTTCCAAATTTTGAATGACAACACTCCCATCCTCGGCAACAAATAACCAAGCTGCAGCCGTAGGTTTCTGTGTGCTTTCATCAATAACTTCAATTGTATTGAGTCCCTCATCGATGAGCCTTTCCATCATCCCGTCCGGATACTGATTGGAACTCATACCTACCGAACAATTTGTAAAATCCCCTAGAAAGACATCATAACCAGGTCTGCGGAATATAGGCCGGATGATAAATGAATTCTGGCCAAAGGTAAACCTCTCCTCCGGTAACCTGGACTCCAATTGTTTGCCCAGCCAACGGTCCACATTGATACCCACCTTCGCTAAAGCCTTCCGGACGCCTTTGTTATGCTGGGCAATCTCTGCTCCTTCTTCATCAGATTGACTCTCGTCTTCAATAAAATTCCAAAAGCGATCTTCTAACGTGGCTCTAATCAAAGCCTTAAATCTGTCGAGCTTCCAAGGTTTTTCATCCTTTATATACTTTAGGGCAACCCGGATCCTCGACAAATATGGCATGTAGAGTTTTTCCTGGATATTCGGTTTTATAGAAATTGATGTGATGTTCAAAAATTCAGCCATTTGTTTGAGCAGTATACTTTCCATTTGTTTAGCTACGTCTATTTGATTCTTTGAAGGGACAACCGATTCTAAAGCAGCGCTTAATTTTTCCGGTCCTCCCAGGTCCAAAAATGCAGAAGCTAAATTCAACATTTTATAGAAATTCGTATCCAGCTTATAGGTTCGGCTTTTACCGTTAAGTTCTTTCATCTTTCTCAGCAGCTTTCTAAGTTCCATCCATGCTCCATCATTGAGCAAAAAGGACCTCTTGCTGTCCAAAAATCTCATCACAACCTTTATTCCACCATTTTTGAAATATAAACCTTTCAGATAGTTGACCGCAACATCAGGCAAAATCATTTCCATTAAATACGCCAGCTGCACATACTCTCCCAAAGGATCCACAAGACCGCTGTGCGCAAACAGACTGTCAATCTCCTTAAAATTTTTGATTAAGTTTTCCAATTCCTCACCAGGTAAAGAAAAAATTCTGTCCAAAACAAATTGATTACGTAAAAGCAAATCCGATTTCCGATTTTTAAAGAGAGTATATATCTTCATATCGTTCTCTGAAACCTGACTGTCCTCGCGTTCTAGATTGCCGTAGATCTGATCTATACTCTTCTTGGGCAGGTTAGGGTAAATGATCTGCAGAGCCTCCTTCAATAAACGATGGTCCTCAGTTACTTGCTTTCCCGCCTCTTGGTCGAGAAACACCAATACACGGCCGATCGTTTCTTGGACATCGGGGTTCTTCTCATAAACGGGACTATTTTCCCGAAGAAGGGCCTTCAAAAAATCTACTGTTCTCTTCCCTCCTTTCTTTTTCAGCCTTTGATTCAAAATACCAAGTGCGTCGATGATCCTTTGCCGCATTCCCCACTCCATTTCATAATGAGGACCGGGTATCAGCCGACTCTCCATATAAAGAATTCCCTGGACCAACGAGTCGACGGGTCGATCCAATGCGAAATCATCCCAAAAAGAAGTCATAGCAAAATTAAGATCGGGGGTCATGGCTGGGTTTGCAATGGCAGGTGCATCTAATTCCACATTCATAACAAAATGAGGTTGAGTAGGAATCTCCACTGTTTGTGCATGATCAAATGGAATTTGATCAAGTTGAGAGATTCCGCCTGAAAAATATTTTCTTGGTGCCAGTTGGCCATTGGGCATGGGAGTTTCTTTAATATAATTAAAGACCCCTTTTTTATAAGCCCTTATATAACGTTCGTAAATTTGCTCCTTGATCGTCTTATCATCGAGGTCAATGCCCTTGATCTTATTCTTGTCGATATAAAAACGAGAAAGCAGGGATTTTGTGATGGCTTGACGATACCATTTGGCCAAAATAGTGGCATGGTAAATCTGACGCAACGAGGCGAAATTCTTTCCCTCGTTGACTTCTTTTTCAAGAGCGGGAATGATAACTTGTCTTAAGACTTGGGGAGTTAAAGCGTGAGCTCCTGTTGTGTTTATTTTATTTCTTGTCAACGACCGGAAATCCTCATCCAACTTGACCTTGAGCCTTGCCTTAGTCACATAGACCGTATTATCTTTTTCATAGATCTCAGCGGAGGCTGGAGTAATCCAAACTTTGTTAAATGTTTGCATGGGAATATTGGTGACGCCATACCTTGTTCTTGCCTGATCATATACCTTGTCCCAAAACTTCTTACCCAAACCTCTCTCAGGATAAATAAGCGAGGCGGTCAGCTGCTTAAGCACATAATCCTGCGCCAACATGTCTCGACCAAGCTCAGTGTCACCAAGCTCCTTAGAAATAATGCGCTCATGCTCATAAGGTGATAAGTTGACCCATAAATCCTTGGAGGGTACGGTTAACGCCGCCAAAAAATACTTAACCATGCGCTCGCCTTCGGTCCTGAGAATCTTTGGATCAGTCGTATGATTACCCGCGTCGATAACGAAATCAAAATTCAACGGTTTGTCAGGATGAACCACCACACCTCTAAGTACCACAGGCGTAAAGTCTGCTGACAAAGATAGCATGTCCCCCGGGGGAGGCAGACTGTTGATAAACAAAGTCTGGGCATAGACCGGCCCTTGGCCTATGGCTATTAAAAGGCATAATCCAAGGCATAGGGTTCTGGAAAAAAGGAGGCTTTTAAAGTCAGTGCGCATACGTGTGATGAGTTTACGGATACAGTATAGAGTATGCACTATATTTAGATGCTATTCAAGGCTATGTGGGGCTATGTGCGGCTCTTAGAAGACCCCGCCATTTGGCTGGGTCTGGGCGGCCTCGTTCATCGCACCGGAGATTGTGTCACCCACGTCTCCGGTACAAACTGTTATCCATGTGTGCGGCATGGTCCTTCCGTAACATTAAAAACTGACTCACTCAATAAATCCCATCTTTCGCGATAATTGACAGATTTTGGAAGTCTTTGTCTTTTTGAATCTTCCACAAAAGAAATGTTGCTGCCAAAAGAATTAAAAATACATGCGGGCATGACATAATAAACCTTGGCGTCTAAATAAATAATTGCAAATTCAAAATCTTCATTGCAATATCTTTTTCTTAGCATCCGTCGTCTATTAGTATTTGTTCTTCTAACATCTACCAAATATGCTTTATCTCGATAATTGAACCAAGCATGTTTAACTTGAATACGCGTTAATTTTCCTTTTATGTCAATAGCTAGATCGTAACATAGTCGATCACCAATGGGCTTAAGAACATTAAACCCTCTGCTTAATAGTTCAGTAGTTACTGCTGATTCAGCTATATCAGCTTTGAGTTTTGTATCCATTCCAAAAAATCAATCACGATACTATCAAGGTTATGTCGCATCAAAAGGATTTACAAAGAAAGACACGGAGTAGAAGCGGCGGGAGTGGAACGAGAGAAATGCTTCTTTAATTATTTTGCATATTTATTTTATAAAGTCAAATTTAAAACACTAAATACCCAGTAAACAGAAAAGGACGCTATCCTTTCGGACAACGTCCTAATCTGCACGGGTTGCGGGGACAGGATTTGAACCTGCGACCTCTAGGTTATGCGTACCAGCTACGGCTTTCGCCGCTCTCATTTTCCGACGAGATTTGTGGTCTGGACTATACCTTTACCCACCTTTTCAGGTCGGGTACCTGCCATCTAGTCTCTACACCTTTCCACCTTCGTTCCGATAAATCGGAACTTCGGCGGACTTGGCTCGGGATTACCTTTGCGGGCTCCCCCGAATTTGACAGGTCATCTGCCGATTGATTTCTCAATCGGTCGCCCATATTGAGCCTAGCGAGCTACCGGGCTGCTCCACCCCGCGTTATCTCTTGTTGTTCTATAAACCTTTGTAGAAAACGCGGGACTGCCAAAAATAAAAAGCATTTTTGGCTGCCCCGCTATATCTTCTTAAATTAACCGCCCTCTTGAAATTCCAGGCAATTAGTATGACATAAAGCCCAAAATCCGCAACGGAAATCTATGATGTGGCGACTTTTGGTTTTGGTTTTGGTTTTGGTTTTGGTTTCGGCTTTGACTTTGGCTTTCGCTCAGGCCGGGCTTTCTTGGTCTTCTGCTTCTTCACAACTGTTTTAGTGGCAGGAGTCTTGGTCGCTGTTACTTTCTTCACCGGGGCAGCCGGTACAGGAGCCGCCACAACAGCCGGCTTTGGTGCTGTCATCGCCCCCGGGACCATCGGAACCGCAGGCACCGGGACATTCGCTACCACCGTCCCCTCCGGCACCATGTGATACACCTTCTCGCCATCCCGGATCAAGCCCATTTTCTGGCGCGCAACTTTCTCCAAATAAAAGGGATCGGTTTTCAGAAGGTAACGCTCCTGCTCCAGGAACACATTGCGCTTCCGCAGCGATTCAATGCGCTGGGCGTACTCATTGTTCTTGGCCCGCAAATCCTGCATCTTGCTGTACGACGGGATAAACACCGCCAAAATGCCGACCGTCAGGATAAACAGCCAAATGGCGTTTCTCATTTGTGATCTCTCAGTAAATTTTTCTCCAAGAGAGACCAGCATACACGGCTTTTTTGCCTAACCCTTCTTCAATGCGCAAAAGTTCATTATACTTGGCCAGGCGATCGGTGCGCGAGAGCGAACCGGTTTTGATCTGCCCGATGTTGGTGGCAACAGCCAAATGCGCGATGGTGGTGTCTTCGGTCTCGCCGGAGCGATGCGACATGATGGAATGGTATTTATTTTTCTTGGCCAGATCGATCGAATCGAGCGTCTCGGACAGTGAGCCAATTTGATTGACTTTCACTAAAATCGCATTAGCGACTTTTTCCTTAATGCCGCGCTGCAAGCGCTTCACATTGGTGACAAACAAATCATCGCCGACGAGCTGCACCTTAGCACTAAGCTCCTTAGTCAATTGCCGCCAGCCGCTCCAATCATCCTCATACAAACCATCTTCGATCGAGAGCACCGGATATTTTTGCACCATATGCACATAGGTCTTGATCATCTCGGCACTGCTGACCTTCTTGCCGCCATAATTGTACATACCGTCTTCATAAAACGACGACGAGGCCACGTCCAGGGCAATCCCCACATCTTTCCCCGGCTTATACCCGGCTTTCTCAATCGCCGCCATAATGACATCCAAACCCTCCTCATTGCTGCCCAAATTCGGGGCAAACCCACCCTCATCGCCGACAGAGGTGGCCAAATTGCGGTCATGCAAAATGCCCTTTAAGGTATGGAAAATCTCACAAGCGATTTGAATGGCTTTTGAAAACGTCGGCGCGCCCACCGGCATGATCATAAACTCCTGAATGTCCAAATTGTTGTCCGCATGCACCCCGCCGTTGATAATGTTCATCAACGGGACCGGCAGCACCTGGGCCTTGCTCCCGCCGATATAGCGGTAAAACGGCACCTTCTTGTCATTCGCGGCTGCCTTGGCCACCGCCAATGACACGCCTAAAATCGCATTCGCGCCCAGTTTGCCCTTGTTCTCGGTGCCGTCCAGCCCATTACTGATTTTATCAATGGCCCGGAAATCTACTTCCTTGCCTTTGATCGCCTTTGCAATTATACTATTCACATTATTGACTGCTTTAAGGACACCCTTGCCTTTGTAACGCGCCTTGTCCCCGTCCCGCAGTTCAATCGCTTCATGTTCACCGGTGGAAGCTCCGGAAGGCACTGCGGCCCGGCCAAAGGCGCCGGAAGCTAACGACACATCAACCTCAATAGTCGGGTTGCCGCGGGAATCAATGATTTCGCGGGCATGGACGGATTTAATTTTGGACATACAACTCCTTAAATTTAGGAAGGTTTAATGTAGAGCGGTAAGATAACATAGTTTGCCGGGAGCGTCAAGATTATGCCAGGGCATTTGACTATTGCGTTTGCCTATGTTACCTTTCTTCTATAGAATAATGGCTTTAACCAAAGGACGGTTATGTTTCGTAAATTGATTGTTTTCATAAGGTTGTATTGGATCCGCCTCATCCTAATTTCGATTTCAGTGGTGATGGTCGGCTGGATGATCAGCTTCATGATTATCGGCAACGCCAACTACGAGCAATTGGAATCGTTCTCTCGCCGCAATATCTCTGCCCAAATGGGGCAAAGTCTCATCATGTTTATCTTTGTCACCTTGATCCAGGTCCCGCTTTCCTTCGGGTTTTATTATTGGCTGATGTCCGGCGGCGCCGTCGGCAAAATGGGCACCCTGGACTTAAAGAAAATCAAAGTCAATGTCAAGATGGATGAAGTTATCGGCATGGATGAACCCAAACGCGAGGCCTGGGAATTGGTCAAATTGCTCAAAGACCGCACCATGATCAAAGCAATCGGCGGCAAGATCGTTAAGGGCACCATCATGATCGGCCCCCCGGGATGCGGCAAGACCTATTTGGCCAAGGCCATCGCCACCGAGGCTGGCCTACCGTTCCTCTCCTCGGTCGGTTCGGAGTTCGTCGGTATGTTCGTGGGCCAAGGCGCCGCGCGCATGAAGTCCCTCTTTAAACAAGCCCGGGCCTTAGCCAGTTTGGAAGGCGGCTGCATCATTTTCATCGACGAAATCGATTCCTTTGCCCGGCCGCGGGCCGCGGACATGGGCTTTGGCGGCACCACCAGCAACAACGCCACCATCAACCAATTTTTGACCGAACTCGACGGCTTGCGGAAAGCTGAGAACAATATCATCGTCATTGCCGCCACCAACGTCGATGAGAAGGACATGGACGAGGCCATCATGCGGGCCGGCCGTTTTGAGCGCAAAATTTACGTCTCCCGCCCCAACTTGAAAGAACGCAAAGACCTTTTTGATTTTTACCTCAAAAAAATTAAGACCGTCCCGGATGGGGTGAATTCTTCCGTGCTGGCCCGCCGGACCCTGTGGTTCTCGCCGGCGGACATTGACTACATGGTGCGCGAAGCCAGTTTGATTGCCCTGCGCGCCAGCCGCGATGAGATCAGCATGAAAGACCTCTCCGAGGCTTACGACCGCATTGCCTTCGGCATGAAGTCCAACATCAAAATGAATGAAAAGGAACGGCTGTGGACCGCGTACCACGAAGCCGGCCATGCCATCATCGGCTATTTGCTGCACCCCACCGACGACGTCATCAAAGCCACCATCATCCCCCGCAAAGGCATGCTGGGCATGGTCGCGCACCGGCCGCAGGAAGAATGGTATTCCTCGACCCGTGACGATCTGATGGCCGACATTAAGCTCAGCGTAGCCGCCTATGTGGCCGAACGGATCAAATTCGGCTTCACCTCCGCCGGTGTTGGCGGCGGACCGGGGGCTGATTTCTTTACCGCCATCCGGGTGGCCAGTTACATGGTGCGCAGTTACGGCATGGGCGAATCCGGTTTGATCGGCGATTTCCTTTACTATTCCGGCAGCCGCTGGTACGGCGACCAACCCATCTCGGAGAAGACCAAAGAGCTTTTGGACAAGGACGTGCAGCAAATCCTGCAGGTCTGCATTAAGGACGTGGAAAAAATCCTCCTGGAACAAAGAGAACTCTTGGATTATTTTGCCCAGGAATTATTTAAAAAAGAAGAATTGGAATATGATGAAATTGAAGCGATTTTCCAAAAATTCGGACTCAAACCCCTTACCCGGCCTCCGATTGTCTAAATTTGCCCACGCTGTCCTTCTTCTGGTGCTCGCCGGTGTTTTCGCCGCCGGCGGCTGCTCGCAGGAGAAGCCCGCGCCCAAGATCCCTCTGACCGAGGCCCAGAAGAAATTCGAAAAAAAATGCCGCGACGAGTTTGACATGCATGTCAAAACCCGCATGGTCGGGCACACCCTCTACATTTACCTGCCCACCCAGGAACCCATCTTCGACTACGAGGCCCAAAAAGCCAACAGCGCCGATGCCAATAAAAAGCCGTCCAAATTTGCGGTGCAGTTTGCCGACGGCAGTTATAAAGCCGGCCGCTTCCTGTTTGAATACGACATCGTCCCCCGCACCAAAGCCAAAAAAGAAGATTATGGCTACAACAGCTCCTACACCGACAGCTACGTCAAACAGCAAAACAATTTGTACACCGCCATCAGCGACGTATTTTTCAACGTCGAGGTCAAGGAAGCCAGCACCCAGCCGTTGTTTTTTGTGATCATCATCACCGACATCAAAAAAGGCATTGAAATGCGGGCCACGCTGTACCTGGAGGATTTTAAGCGCTATATGACCGGAGATTTGCCTTACGAAGAATATATGAAGAGATTTCTGGCCGACACCAAGGGCGGGCAGGACTTTATTGGCGACGAGACGGGCACCCACATTACCTACACCAACGTCGAGATGCCGGATTTTCTAGCCAAACAGATCGTCAACCGCATCAATTTCAAGTTCCAACACAGCGATTTCGAGCCGCCGAATGATTTTGACAACACCATCGTGGGGATCATCGCCGACACCCTGCGCTATTATGACTTCAAGGATTTTACCACGGTGCAGCTGAACAACTTACGGCCCCTGTCCCCGCCTCGGCAAAATGTGAAGTACATCTTTGAGAAGAACCAACTGGAAAGTTTCAGTGAGGATGTCGATGAGGAACGCACGAAGCCGCAAGGCAAATTGATCCGCATCCGCTTCGACAAAGGCAATGTGAAATTAATGCCGGAAGAAAAACCCGCCGCTCAGACCGACGCCAAAGAAAAGACCACAGAACCCGCCAATTAATGGGGTAATTTCCCCCGGGCAAATAAATCAACGATTTTAGGATAAAGCAGATGCTCGGCCTTGTGTATCCTGGCCTCGAGGGTGGCCCGGGTGTCTTTGGGCATGACCGACACGGCGCTTTGGGCCAGGATGGGGCCTGAATCCATGTCTAAAGTCACCAGATGCACGGTCACACCGGTGACTTTAACGCCGTAGTCGAAAGCATCACGGATGGCCGAGGTGCCTTTAAAGGCCGGCAGCAGCGACGGATGGATATTGAGAATTTTATTCTTGTAAGCGTCAATAAAGTCTTTGCTTAAAAGGCGCATGTATCCGGCCAAAACGATAAAATCAATGCTCCGCTCTTTTAGACTCTTAAGCACGGCCCAGTCAAACTCTTCCCGGCCGGCATAGCCTTTGGGATCCAGGAACAGCGATGGAATTTTAGCTTTGCGGGCCCGCGTCAAGGCCATGCTCTCGGGTTTGTCGCTAAAAACAAACGCCAGCTGGGCCTTGAGTTTCTTGCGCTTGACCGCATCGATTAAGGCCTGCAAGTTCCCACCATACCCGGAAGCAAACACCGCAAATTTCATTTAAACTCTTTTCGTTTCATGGTTAACCCGATCGCGCCCACAATCAAAAATATAACACCCACCGTTATCAAAATCCAGACGCGGTTGACTTTTTCCGCCGCGTAAGCGCTGATGAGCATGGCCAGCAAGAACGCCAAATGCATGACAAACTCCAAGGCGCTAAAAACCTTGCCGCGCATTTCCTCGACGCAAACGGTGTGGATGACGGTGTTGGCGGCAATGACCGTCGGGCCGACCACAAACCCTAAGGCAAACGCCATGATCGCGGCCAGCGAACGGTCGTGCGTGGCGTGCACCGTCGCGGCAAAGACCGCCACCATGATCCCGCCTAAGACCAAGGCCCAGCACATAGCGTGCCATTTGGAAAGCCGTCCTCCCCACTTGCCGTAACTCAAACTGCCTAAAAACAAGCCCGCGCCCAGCGGCACAGCCAGAAAGCCCAAATCTTTGGTCACGCTGTTAAAAGACTGCTGGATAAAAACAATGATGACCACATACACGGCCCCGGCCGCGGCAAACAGCACTGACATCATAACAAACGTAGATAAGATTTGCCTTTGGTTGCCGATGTAATGGATGCCGTCGAGGATCTCTCTCCAGATGTTTTTCTGGGTCTGCATCATTTCCCGGCTGGTGCGCAAAAGCCTTGTGTGGTTAAGGGTCCAAGTTTTAGAAGTGGTAAATACGGTAAACACCAAGATCCCGGACAAAAAAAATGTCAGCGCGTCCCAAACAAAACCGCCGCGGGCGCCAAAATGCTCAACCAAAATGCCGCCAAAGAGCGCGCCCAATACCAGCGCCACCATGCCGGTGACGGTGACTAAGGAGTTCGCGATGTGCAAATCCTTCTCTTTGACTATTTCGGGAATGAAAGACATTTTGGCCGGCACGTAAAAACGGCTTAAGGTAAAAATCAAAAACACCATGCCGTACAGCGGCCACAGCGACGATAGATCCATGAAATAAAAAGCAATGGAAAGGACCAGCAACCCGCGCAGAAAATCGCAGATAAACAGCGTGCGCTTGCGGTCCCAGCGGTCGACATACACCCCGGCGATGGGCCCGATGATAAAAACCGGGATGATGGTAAAAGCCAGGAGTTTGGCAAGTTCGAAGGAAGAGCCGGGATAACGCGAGGCAATCAAACCCACCAACGCCATTTGATGCACCCGGTCTCCGAACTGGGACACCAGTTGGGCCAGGCCGAAACGCAAAAACGGCCAATTGTCTTTGTTGGAAAAAAATTTAACCATTACGGTGGTTCAAACTCCGATAAAACCTGTTTAGCGATGAATATGCTCCGTTTGAATTCCTGACTGTACTTTCGATACGCCAGATCGTCCATTCCCCTCTCTATCAGGTCTTTGAGCTCTGCACGCAAAGGATCCTTCAATGCGGAGACCAAAAATTTAATCATCGGCGCGGTGCTTTGCCGCCATTTGCTAAGGCCCTCATCGGTTGGACAGGGCATAGTCATAAAAAAGCCGTCTCCTTCTTTTACCAAGTAAATGGTCCAGATAGATACAGAGTCGCTATAGTCGGAAACACTGACCTCTCGCCGGGACGAACTAATAATCTCCAGCTGGTGTGTAGGCCTGGCAGGGTATTCCATGCCGGCCTCTTTGGCTCGCTGGTAGCGTTCAACCAAGCCGGGAACTGTTATGGCGGACAGGGATATCCGCGCATTGACAGGAATGGAATCTCCCCAGTTAGGCGAAAACGCATAGTCGAAATAATCGGAGTTTTCTCCATTCATGTATAGCTGGACATTTGGATGTACTAACTCTCTAAGAGCGGCCTCATTTCTGGAATTGATGGCCTCCATGTATTTCTGGACAAAGTCCCTCTCTGCTTCAGGAAGCTGATCTACAGACCATCCCTTGGCAGCTTGTGCTTGCAATTGTTGTTGAAATGCATCGGCGGCGAACGTTAAATTTGGCCAGCCCGTTAGAATTATAAAAAAGACAAGTCTTTTATAATTGCTCATAGAGAGGTGCGCATTTCTCCGCTCGCTTATTTCAATAACTGCTGCATAACTGTATTATCATCCGAACTCAATTCATCTGGGTTGGCATCGCACACATCGCCGGCGCCAGCTTGATCGCGGTCGGCTTGATCAGTATTCGCGACATCCGGGCAATTATCACAAAGGTCGGGAATCCCATCACTGTCAATATCCTGTTGGGGCAACGAAGTCTGCACAACCATTCCCATGCTGGGGATTCTGTCAACGCCCGAAGAGTCCTTCCCTTGGACATAAAATGCGCCTATCGTTCGAAGACCCTGGCTCTCCGGCACCGTGACCGTCACGTCCACATTGCCCTCAGGGTCGGCGGTGGCATCGGCGATCTTCTCATGGGGCGTGTTAATGCCCACTTGATAGTGGATTTCCACGGGAGATGATGGCGCAAAGCTGCGTGCGGTCAGTCGCACGGACTGGCCGCTGACCACCACCATGCTGTGTTCACCACACAGAGACGGCTCGACGGGCGTTATTTCCAAGCTCCCCAACCCAAAGGCAAAAGCTGATGCGGTAAAACACAATAGGAACCAGACGGTGCATACACTTCTCATGGTATTTTATCTCCTTTTATCTTTTCGACTGTGCCAGGGCAGCCTTGCGATTGCCTTCAAGCAGCGTCGCAAACCCTCCGGGGTCAGGGATCGCATCATAAATGCGCAGGCACTCCTCAATGCGGCCCTGGTCACACACCGACTTGCCCAAAGCAATCAGATACCGCGGGTTAAACGGCTCGCTGGCCACCGCGGCCCTAAAATGCGCCTCCGCCTGCGGGAAACGGCCCGCCAAAGCATACACCAGACCCACCGAGCATTGCAAGCGGGCATTGTTGGGTTGATAACGCAAAGAGCGTTCCATCATGGCCAATTCGCTGGTGGCATAAAAATTCTGCTCGATGGTGGTGACAAACAAAAAGCCCAAAAACCCGACTAGGGCAACTTTGACAATCAGGTTACGCATGGGCAGCAAGGCCTGCACGGCCAGCATAAGCACCGGCACCGAGGCAAAATACAAGAAGTGCTCCGCCGTGGACATGTATCCCGGCTGCACCCCGATCGTGGTGACAATCTGCGACACCGGCAAAAAACACAAACCAAACCAGCCCAGGGCCAGCCATTGCAGCCCAGTTATTTTTTTACGGGCTGCTGCCAAGCTGCCAGCCACCGCCAACCAAAATCCCATGGTCAAGAGCGCCCCGGCCTGCCAAAAATGATCAAACAATTTCAGCGAACGGTCAAAATGCAAATCCACCGGTGCAAAAAACAGGCGTATGTGCGTGATCATGGAACGTGCAAACGTCAAGATCCCCAAAGCATGTTCCTGGGTGTTGCGCCAGGGGAAAAATTCCGTGATGTGCAGCGCGTGCCGCAGCCAAACATACAGGCCGAGCACCACCGCCCACGGCCATAGCGCCCACACCCGGCGATGAAAAATTAAGGAATGCAAAAATAAAATGCCGGGCAGCACCGCCGAGGATTCCTTGCACAAGAGGGCCAGGGCAAAACCAACCACCGCCAGCCAGCGCAATTCCCTTAAATAAGCCCAAAAACTGATCAAAGAAAAAAACGTACCCATTAAAATGGCCCGGCCGGAAATATTGGCCACCGCCTCCCACTGCACCGGATGGATAGCAAACAGCAAGGCGGTCCAGAAGCCCACTTCCAGATTGACCAGCGCCGCCACCACGGCCCACACCAGGAGCGCATTCATAATGTGCAAGAGCACATTGTCCAAGTTGTAAAAAAAAGATTTTAACCCGAATAATTGATACTCGATGCGGAAACTCAAATTGACCAGCGGACGGTAATACGAATGGTCGCGGAAATAGCCTTGCTTGAATATTTCGGCAGGGTGAGAGGATTCTCTCAGGAGAGGATTGCGGACGATGGAATACTGATCGTCCAAGGTCTTAAACGGCGCAAACAACATGCACCCGTAGGCGGCAAAGACCAACAGCGCGATCGTGGCAATTCTAGTTACGGACACAAAAAGAATTATAACACGGGAATTAGAAGATAAGCCCGAATTTGGAACCGATTTCCGTGGTTCGGTTGGTAGGGACGCTGATATTCGTTAAGGATCCGTCGATGGAGACTCGTTTCGTATCGGACGCCTTGATTTTCCAATAACGGACGAACGGCTCGGCATAAATATTCAATTTATTCGGCAACATATAAGAGAACCTTATGGAGCCGCGCAAGCCAAAACCATCTTTCTGCTTGTTGCTGACATTTGGATTAGTGATGCTGGAGAATTGTTTGCCGATGCTCCAATCGCTGACATGGGTGCCTTTAAGAAATATGTCCCATTCCAGGTTGACATCTGCGGACAGCGGCCCGAGGGGCGCGGAGGCGTTGATGCCCAAAGGAAGATACGTATATCGAGAATGCCGGTCGTAATAATAAAAACTCGAGGTGGTGACGCGCAGATTACCTTCATCAAGCAACGACCGGTAACCTATGCCCAGGTATGGGGTCATCGACACCTCTTCGCTGAGCGCAATGTCTTTGCCGAGCAGCCCCCGGACTTCAAACATGCTGTTTCGTTTATCAGGGATGCTCCCGAAGCTGGATGTTTTGAAATCTAAATCGCCGGAAGCATAGTGAAAGCTGACGCCGTACACGTCCACGATCCCCGTGTTCATGAGAGAACCTTCCAGCGGCCGGTACGCATATTCGGCATTATACCCGAGCATATAACCCTTACTGCTGATCTGGTCCTGGTCTTTATAGTTGTAATAAAAAGGTTCCGCGTCGAAGGAAAAGGTATGCACGTGGCGGGGGCTGGGTTCCGTGGTCCGGGTCGGTCGGTGCCAAAAAGGTCTGGAGGGTTTCTTAAGCTTTTTAGGTTTCGGGTCGGAATTGGCATACACCTCAACGGCCGGCGATTCCACATCGGTCTCCGAATCGTTAAAGTCGTATCCCTCGTCCACAACCTCAGCCTCTCTAGGAACTTTGGACTTTGAAGGGGAGGACTTCGCCATCACAGGTTCGCGCCGTTCCGCAAGGACATCCTCCGCTTCGTCCAGGGCACTCTCGACGGCCTTGAGGGTCTCCTCCCGGTAGCTGGTGCAACAAATATCATCCCAGCCCATGGACTGGTGCTTAACGCTGCACCCCGATGGCCGGGCATGGGCGAAATTTCCGAGGGAGGCATCAGAGGACGAGCTGCCGAGCAAAAATAAAATAAAAAAGCAAAATAAAGACCGCATAAAAGCAGTATAGCATGGGGAAAAAAGGCGCCAAGCAAATATGCGGAAATTTTTACACCTGTCTCGGGGAGAAAATCAACCTGCTGCGGCTGGGCGCTCAAACACGCCACCGGGCAATATCGTATATGCCTTGGTGCCGGTGACCCCCACCTGGACCGGGGTGGCGCTAAATTTATAAGTCTCGGCACTAAAAAAACATTCGTAAATATAGCCCGCGATGGTTTGGCCGCAGTAGGTCGTGTTTAAATACGGCCGCTTGCCCTCTGTCAGGTCTTGGGCTGATGTAGGGTAGGCCCCATTATTCTTTCTTGCGTAAGCTTCCGCCGCCTTGGACATGGAACGCAAGGTGGCTCGTGCCAAGGCATTGTTCGCCGCCCGTTTTGCCTGCGGCAGGTCTGCGATCGCAGTCGGTTGAGGCAATCCCGTTTGCGGTTGAGGGGCCGCTTCCCCCCTCTGGGCCCGACGGAGACGTTCTTTGACCGTTTCCGCAAAGCTGTGGCCGGCCACCAAAACCACACAACACACCAGCAGCGCAACACGCATTGTTCCTCCAGGTTAAGAATGGAGCTGACAAAAAGCCGACGAGAGGAATTGCACCTCCGGCCTGCTGTTTACGAAACAGCTGCTCTACTAACTGAGCTACGTCGGCACAGATGATGCATTAAAGCTCTTTTATAGCGGATTTTCACAACAGCGTCAAGGTAAGTCTGCGGCAAGATTATTTTGCAATAACGTCGAGGACTTGGTCTTGCTGGCGGGTAACGTCTTCGCGGAGTTGTTGGACTTTTTGATCCAGGTCGCGGGTCAACGACTTGGTCAAGGCCAGATACCGCATGTGCTCGCGGTAAAGGTCTTCGTAGGCGTGCTCAAGTTGGGGCAAACGGGAATCCAGCACCGGGGTCAGCTTATCATTTAAGGACCTGATGCCAAGCTCCAGGGAAGACATGGCAATGACACTGTCATTCACCCATCGTTTGGTCTTGCCTTCCAGGGAGCCCATGGACGCGGACACGTTGCGGGTCTGGGTTTCCAACAGACGAAAGGCGCGGCCCTCTTGGGCCGAACGTTTGCGCAGGTACGACGCCAGGTCCAAGATTTTCTTGTCCTTGACTTTTTTTTCCAGGACCAGAGCTTCCTTTAAACTTTTTTGCGAAGCTCCAAGCTCTTTGATAGCGGCCTCTATACCATCCAATTTGGTGTTTAGATTGTCCAGATGAACAATCATCTCGGTCTGGCGCACATACAGCTGCCACGCCGTTACAGCAAGAGCATAAAGGGCATACATGAGCCCTGCCGAAACGACTAAAATGATAAAAGCCTGTAACGGGTTCTTTTTCATAGAGTAATGGAAATATACCATATCCTCGAGGAAAAGACCAAAAAAAGAGCCCCGGACGGGAAGCTTTAGTATCTATATACTATTGTGGATGGTCTCAAACGACGGGATGTACATGCTGGGCCCGGCTGGGGTTTGGTGTAAGAGCAGAAGGTCTGGCTAGGAGTCGAAGGCGGGCGGCACTCACCGTGTAAACCCAGGCCAGCCAAGTGAAATTGTGCCAAGAAGAAAAAGTGCCGAGTCCCAGACTTGCACTGGGGACGCCAGGCTTTTCAGGCCTGCGCTCTACTACCTGAGCTAACTCGGCGAAGATCTACCACAATGTTACTATTTCAAATTCTTCTAGAGAAGATCGAGCCTGCCCTTGCTCATGAGTAATTTCTAGGAAAGCAAGGGCGGCGACGTGCAACAGCGCACCAATTTACATTATTCTTCCCGGAATGTCAACAACGATGGCCCCACTTTAATTCGGGTTACACTGGCTAGCACATAATTACTCTTCTAGTTGGTTGAGGATCTTGGCGTAGACTTCCTGGGCTACGCCGATGCTGGGAAAGATGCCTTTGCGGGCTTTGATGCGCAGTTTGGTGTTGGTGAGATTGACCGGAAGGATGGTGATATCGACATTGGCGCCGTTGATGCGGGCGGCGATTTGGCTGCGGCGGCGGTCGCTGTCATCGATGTTCCCCATAATGGATGCGACTCTTTGGGCGGCGTCCCAAAGCTCGTCCTGGGATTTGGCACTGACCCCTTCCACCGAGTCGCGGCTGACAGCGTATCCGCCCACAGCACCTGCCCCCACCGCCACCATAATCCCTGCCGCGCAACCACTGACTCCGATGGAGATAACCAGAGCCAGAACCATTGACTGAAGATATTTGCAGGTGCCGCAACGCATATTAATATGCTAGCACATCAATAATGCTTTTCAATTGAGTAATTTTGTTAATGACCCGGAGAGGTTTCAAGGCCTTCAACTCTTTGACGGTGCTGGAGCCAGTGGCCACGGCAATGGTGCGGACGCGCGCCCGGCGGCCGGTATGCACATCAATGGTCATGTCCCCCACGTACAAGGCCTGGTCCCGGGGGACCTTCAATTGGCGCAATATGGTATTTACCAGATCGGGCGCAGGTTTAGGCCGCGGCACTCGATCGGCGCACAAAACTTTGTCAAAACAGCCCCGGGCTTTGAGGCCGTTCAAAATAATTAAGGTAAACTTCGTCGGGCGGTTGCTAGCGATGGCCAAACGAAACCCCTTCTTTTTTAAATATTCGATCAGGGCTTTGGCGCCGGGAAGGAACGTGACCCCGCCGGTTTTGCGCAAAGCCTGAGTGTGATGCCGGCGGTAAATGCGCAGGGCTTGAGCTGCCAGGGATTGGCCCACAAAACCAGTCAACAAATGCCGGTCGCCCCATCCGACCGAACGCTTGATCTCCTCGTTAGAACGGAGCGGCAACCCTAACCTTTTTAAAGTAAAATTGATGCTCTGGCTGACGGCAGGGTAGGCATTGACCAAGGTCCCGTCCAAATCAAAAATCACGAGGCCAACCATTAGGCTTTCAAGGAAGCGGCAAACATCATCACCAGTCCTGCCACGGCGATGGCGGCCGGGACAACGCCTTTAAAAACGATGACAGCGGCCGGCCAATTGCGCAAGACCAGCGTTATGCCAAGCACGACCAACAAGAACCCCAAGGTAAACAATATTTTCTTATCCATTTTTAGGTTTGCTCTTCCAGCGCCGGTGCATCCATCCCCATTCGCTGGGATAGCGACGGATGTACCCCTCGATGATGTTGGTGATTCTTTGCACATTATACTGCAAGGTCTCCTCATCGGTGGCCTTTTTCTCAAGGTAAAAATGCGGCTCAATCACGAGCTTATGGTGAGTTGCGTTCTCCCGTATGGTGAACATCGGCAACAGCGGCGCCCCCGTGCGCAAGGCAAAAATGATGGGGCCCGTGGCGGTCCCTGCCTTCTGTCCAAAAAAATCCACATATATCCCGCTTTTGCTGCCCGTGTTTTGGTCCAACAGCACAACCAAAAGCTCCTGATCCCGCAAACACTTGATCGATTGGGAGACGCAGGTTTCCCGTGGGTAACTAAGAATGGTTTTAAGACCCAAACGGGTGCGGGATTCCTGAAAGTGCTCTTCGATTTTTGGGTCGCGGCTGGGACGGATGATGGCATTGGTGGGATAACCCAGTTGGGACAAATACAAAAGCATGAGCGGAAAATTGCCAAAATGCGCCGACACGCCCAGCACCCCCTTGCCCTCTTTAAGCGCAGCATCGAGGTGTCTGCGCGAGTCACCGTCAAAACGGAATCTTTCCGCAATCATGTGCGGCCGGGTGTTGTACGTGCCCAGTTCAATGGCCCCGCGGCCGGCGTTATAAAAACATTCCCTGCAAATTTCCTCCAATTCGGCGGCTGATTTTTCCTGACCCAAAGCCATGCGCAAGGTGTCTTTGGCGGATTTGCGCATGCCTTTCAGGACCATATATCCCGTCGGCAAAAGCACACCGGTCATGCCCTGGATGACGGAATAAGGCAAAACCTTAAACAGCCAGGAGAATCCATAGTAGGCCCACCGGGTGAAGGCCCGCTTTGTCTTTTTATTGACTTCTTTGTTCATCCGAGGAGCAATTGGACAGTTTTCAGCAATTGCTGGGGATCGATGGGTTTGGTCAAATGCGCAACGCCGCCGGCCATCATTTCGGCCTGCAAGTCATCGGGTGAACTCTTGGCGGTCAAGAACACGACGGGGATTTTGCGCAGCACTTCATAGGACTTGATCTTGGTGCATAAATCGCGCCCCTTAATGCCAGGCATAATGACGTCCAAAATAATCAAGTTCGGCCTCTGGGAAAGCGCCAGCTGCAGGCCCTGTTCTCCGCTCTTCCCGGACACCACCTCATACCCCTTTTGGGTCAAGATGGGTGTGGCAATCAAATGGACACCGGCATCATCGTCGACAATCAGAATTTTTTTAGACATATGTTCTTCTCCTTTGGGCCATCCCCCATAGTATAACCAAGAAACAGGCCCAAGTAAAAACATCTCCATATTTTGTATAAAAGGTCTTTTCGGTCGCCACCGGAACCCGCGCCAGAGACACGCCCTGGACAAAGGTCATTTTGCCATGCCCATCATGCACAGCGGCAAGGACGCGGCCCAACGGATCGATGAAGCCGCTAAAGCCGGTATTGGCGGCGCGCACCAGACTGCGCTTATTCTCCACGCATCCGAACACCGCCGGCTGCAAATGCAAAAACGGGGCTTTGGTGTCCTTAAACCAGGCGTCATTGGTCATGTTCACCAAAAACCCTGCCCCCGCATTGGTAAAATTGCGCCACAGATAACCCAGGGTGTCTTCAAAACAAATCAAAACGCCGAAGGGTTTGCCTGGCCCCGCCTGCAAAATGGTGTACTTGCTGCCCGAGGTGAAATCCTCCAAGCCCACAAAATTATTCAACCAATCCAGCCAAGGATGCAGGGGCATGTATTCGCCAAACGGGACCAAATGGATCTTGTCGTAGCGTCCGCTGAGCTCTCCCTTGGCGGAAACCAAATATGCCGAGTTAAAATAATGTTTTTTCTCGTCGGTAATGGCGCCGACGAGCAGCGGCAAGTGCAGATCCTGGGCGGTGCGCTCTATAGCACTCATCAGATGCGGCACTTCGCTGGTCACGCCGGGAAGCGCGGTTTCCGGCCATACAATCAGATCGGCTTTAGAATTACGCAGCAGTTTGGTCACTGCAATGGTCTTGTCCACAATCAGCGGCTGCAAACGATTGTCCCATTTGAGTTCCTGCGGAATGTTGGGCTGCACCACGCCGACCGTTACCGTCGGATATTGCGGAAAGTAGGCCAGGCGCCAAAATCCATACCCGAAGGCGCACAATAAAACTCCAATGACCGCGATCTGGGCTTTACGGAGATTTAAAGCCGGATGCTTAATGCTTCCGGCAATAAGCACATTGACCAGGACGATTAAGAAGGACACGCCATAGGCGCCGGTCAAATCGGCAATTTGGATGAGCAGCAGATTTTTATACTGGCTGTGGCCTAAGCCCACCCACCCGAATCCGGTGATCACATGGCTGCGCGCGTATTCCAGGCCCACCCACACCGACGGTAACACCAGCAAGCGGCAACAAAACGGCAGGGGTTGAAAAAATTTGACCGCCAGGCCGAACAGACCAAAATACACGGCTAAATAGGCAATGAGCGCCACCGCCCCCACCCACGTCACATACACAAACCAGCCCACGGTGCTAAAGAAAAAAAGCAAGCCGCACAGGTAAAACCAGCCAAAAGCAGCGCGCGGGCGTCGCGGGCTTTTTCCGTCGAAGATCAATAACAACGGCACCAAAGCCACCCACACCAGCGGCGCCCATTCGATTTGAGGATAGGCCAACACCAACGCCGCCGCCGAGGCAATGACACTGGTTATTGGCCGCAGCATTTTTTGTATTTTTTACCGCTGCCGCAGGGGCAGGGGTCGTTGCGTCCGACTTTGGGGGTGTTGCTGCGTAGAGGCGTGGACGCCGGCGGGGCACCGGTTGTTGGCGGCCTGAGCCCCGGAGGAACTCCGGGAGGACCGGGCTGGCCCGTAGGCAGTCCGGAAAATTCCTGATGCACGGCCTTTTGATCTATATCGCTAAATATGGAACGCGGGCGATTCATGTCCGGCGAGGGTTCCAGTTTAAACATCAGCGTGGCCACTTCCTGATTGATGGACGCGTACATGCCTTTGAACATGGCGAACCCTTCCTTTTTGTATTCCACCAAAGGATCGCGCTGCCCCAGCGCCCGCAGGCTGATGCCGTCTTTGATATGGTCCATGGCATGCAAATGGTCTTTCCACTTATTGTCGATCACATGCAAAAGCACCATCCGCTCCAGACGCCGCATCATGTCCGGCGTGATTTGCTGTTCTTTAAATTCATAGGCCTTCATCAGCAGGTCCTGGACATCGTCCTTGATTTGCTGGGAGGTGTTGCCTGTAAGTTGCTCCATGAGCGGGCGGATGTCCACGGAAAAACGCGACAGCAAGTCCACCGCCAGCGTCTCCAGGTTGCGCTCTCCCTCGGTGGTCAGTTCTAAATGCTGGGTCAGCACATCGTCGCACGCAGAGGCGATCGCATCGAGCACCACGTCTTTAAGGTTTTCGCCCTCGAGGATGGAACGGCGCAACGAGTAAATGACCTCGCGCTGCTTGTTCATCACATTGTCGTATTCCAGCAATTGTTTGCGGATTTCAAAGTTGTAATTCTCCACCCGTTTTTGCGCAACTTCCAGCGCCCCCGAGACCATGCGCGATTCAATGACCTGGTCTTCTTCCAATCCTAACTTGTCCATGACCAGCATGATGCGGTCGGAGGCAAACAGGCGCATCAAATCATCCTGTAGGGAAACGTAAAAACGCGTGGCGCCCGGGTCTCCTTGACGGCCGCAGCGGCCGCGCAACTGATTATCGATGCGGCGGGATTCGTGGCGTTCGGTGCCCATGACATATAAACCCCCGGCGGCCAAGACCTGCTCTTTTTCTTTGGCGACCTGGTCTTTGAACTGGCTGATGAATTTTTCCACCATGGCCTGGTGCTCTTCCCCCTCGGCATTTTTATTTTTTTCAGCGGCCAGGGCCCGGGCCAGATATTCGGCGTTGCCGCCGAGCATGATGTCGGTGCCGCGTCCGGCCATGTTGGTGGCAATGGTCACCTGCTTATGGCGGCCGGCCTGGGCGATGATGTGGGCCTCCATTTCATGGAACTTGGCGTTTAAAACCTGGTGCGGAATGCCTTTGCTGCGCAGCAGGCCGGAAATGATTTCCGAGCGCTCAATGGAAATCGTGCCGACCAACACCGGCTGGCCTTTTTGATGCGCGGCTTCGATGTCTGCCACCACCGCTTTGTATTTGCCCTCCTGGGTCTTATAAATGCAGTCCGGATAATTTTGGCGGATGAGCGGACGATTGGTGGGGATGACCACCACATCCAAGTTGTAGATCTGCTTGAATTCATTGGCCTCGGTGTAGGCGGTGCCGGTCATGCCGGAGAGCTTGTCGTACATGCGAAAATAATTCTGGAAGGTGATGGTGGCCAAAGTCTGGGTCTCGCGCTCGATCTTGATGCCTTCGCGGGCCTCGACGGCTTGGTGCAACCCGTCCGACCAGCGGCGGCCGGGCATCATGCGCCCGGTAAACTCATCCACGATAATGACTTTGCCCTCTTTGACCACATAATCCACGTCGCGCCGGAAAAACTCCTTGGCCCTAAGGCTGCAGACCACGTGGTGGCGGTACTCGACGGTCTCAATGTCGTGCAAATTCTTGACGCCGAAGAGCTGGGCGGCCTTGGCTTCACCCTGCTCGGTCATGGCAATGGTCTTATTTTTTTCATCCGCCACATAATCAAACCCCGTCGAGAGGTCCTCGCCCTTGTGTTTGGCATCGACCTCCTGGGCCTCGGTCACCAATCGCCCTTTAAGTTCGCGGGAAATCTGATTGGCCTTGTAATACTTGTCCGTGCTTTCTTCCGCCGGACCGGAAATAATCAGCGGCGTGCGGGCCTCATCCACCAAAATGCTGTCCACCTCGTCGACGATGGCATACGCATGGCCGAGTTGTTGCACCATTTCTTCCTTGGCGGAGACCATATTGTCGCGCAAATAATCGAAACCGAATTCATTGTTGGTGCCGTAGGTAACGTCGCAATTGTAGGACTGCTGGCGCTGCGGCGGGCTCATGTCGTGCTGTATGCAGCCGACCGTCAAACCCAACGATTCAAAAATCGGCCCCATCCAGTTGCGGTCGCGCAGGGCCAGGTAATCATTGACGGTGACGATGTGCACCCCATCGCCGGTCAAGGCGTTTAAATAGGCAGGCAGCGTGGCGACTAAGGTCTTGCCTTCGCCGGTGGTCATTTCTGAAATATTGCCTTCGTGCAGGACCATGCCGCCGACGAGCTGCACGTCGAAATGGCGCATGTTGCGGACGCGTTTCCCCGCCTCGCGCACGACGGCGAATGCCTCGTTTAAGATGTCATCTAAAACTTTCTGCTTGATGTCGAAGAGTTCTTCGCCAATTTTTTTAAGTTCCACGCCCAGATCTTCGCGTTCCTGGGCAGACTGGGCCCGGCGGTACCGCTCCTGCAGATCATCGTTCTGGGCCTTGGACTTGGCAATGGTCTGGGTTATTTTGGCTTTAAATTCCGCGGTCTTGGCCTTCAGTTGCTCGTCGGACAAGGCGCTGATGGCGGGTTCCAACGCGCAGATGGCCGCGGCGCGCCCGGAGAGGCGCTTGACCAAACCGATGGATGGCAGCGGCGCTTCCGGATGGATATGGATCTGCACCTTGGGATTTAACCGGTCGATATGGCTTTGGGCGGAACTGACAGCGCTCTTACGGATCAAAAAATCAAACATCGTCATTTCCTTTATTCTTTAAACGTTTGTCCCGGTCTTCTGGCCGCGTGCTTAAATACCCCTCGATGAAAAGGTCAATCTCACCGTCGAGCACCTTTTGGGCATTGCCGGTCTCGGCGCCGGTGCGGTGGTCTTTGACCATCAGATACGGATGCAGCACATAGGAGCGGATTTGGCTGCCCCATTCAATTTTCTGTTTGTCGCCGGCCTCTTTGTTTAACACTTCTTCCTGTTCACGGCGCTTGAGTTCATAAAGCCTAGCCCGCAACACCTTCATGGCCTGCATCTTGTTTTGCAGCTGCGAACGCTCTTTTTGCGACTGCGCCACCAATCCGGTCGGAACGTGGGTGATGCGCACCGCAGAATCCGTGGTGTTGACCCCTTGGCCGCCGGGACCGGAAGCACGGTAGACATCAATGCGCAGTTGCGACGGGTCAATGTCCAGCGGGATGTCTTCTTCGATTTCCGGGATCACCTCGACGGACACGAACGAGGTGTGCCGCCTTTTATTGGCATCAAAAGGCGAAATGCGCACCAGCCGGTGCACCCCTTTTTCCGATTTTAAATACCCGTAGGCCTTTTCTCCCTCGATGCGCAAGGTGACGCTTTTGAGGCCCGCCTCTTCACCGTCTAAGTAGTCGATCACTTCATATTTAAAACCGCGGATGTCGCACCAGCGGGCGTACATGCGAAAGAGCATGCTGGCCCAATCGCAAGACTCGGTGCCGCCGGCGCCGGGATTGATGCTAAGCAGCGCGTTGTTGTTGTCGAATGGGCCGGACAGCCGGGCCGCCATTTCAATGCCGGCGATGGTCTTCTCTAAGGCCTTGGCCTCGACATCCAGTTGCTGCTGCATGTGTTCGTCCCCGCCGGAAATTTCCAAAAGTTCCTGTGATTCCGTCGCGCGTTTAAGGCCATCGTAATAAGGCTCGACGATGGTCTTTAAACTTTTAAGTTCCTGCATGACCTTATTGGCCTTGCTTTGGTCGTCCCAAAACCCGGCCTGCGACATCAAATCTTGTATTTCGGCGATGCGTTGTTCTTTTGAGGCAATGTCAAAGATACCCCCTTAGGCCAGCCAGCCTCTGGGCAAGTTCATCCAAATGTTTACTGATGTCGTCGATCATACACTAAACCTAAAATACGCGGCGTCGCCGTCTTTGATTTCGTAATCTTTTCCTTCGAGCCGCACTAAATTTTTTTCTTGCAGGGCTTTATAAGAGCCGTGTTTGGCCAAATCGTCATACGTATAAATTTCCGCCCGGATAAACCCGCGTTCGATGTCGCTGTGGATCTTTCCGGCGGCTTTGACCGCGCGGGTGCCTTTGGGAATCAGCCAGGCGTGTGTTTCTTGCGGCCCAGCGGTAAAAAAACAGACCAGCCCCAATAAATCTTTACCCGCCTGCGCCAAACGGGCCAGACCCGGGGTGGCGATGCCGGCGGATTCATAATACCCTTTGCGTTCTTCCTGCGGCAATTGCACGATCTCCGCCTCAAGCTTCGTGCACAGCGCAATCAAGGCCGCGCCTTCTTTGGCGGCCCGTTCCTGCAAAGGCTTAAGCAATGCCGGATCCGGATCTCCCTCGTCGGTGTTGGCCACATACAGTAACGGCTTGGCGGTCAAAAACTGGTATTCCGCAAAACTTTCTGCTGGCAACGGGTTCTCCGTACGGGAGGCCTGGCTGCGAGCCGGCTTGCCGTCGTTAAAACCTTTAAGCAAGGTGTCCAGTGTCTCGCAGCGCTCCTTGGCGTCCTTGTCCCCGCCCTTGGCTGTTTTCATCCATTTTTCTAAAGCTTTCTGGGCCTGCTGAATGTCCGCCAATAAAAGCTCGGTCTCAATGATGTCCGCCGCGGACTTAGGGTCCAAATCCTGCATGACATTGACCACATTGTCGTCTTTAAAACAGCGCACCACGTGGGCGATGGCGTCGACGGAACGGATGTGCGCCAGGAACTTATTCCCTAATCCCTGGCCTTCGCTGGCGCCTTTGACAATGCCGGCAATGTCCACAAACCGGATCCCTGAAGGGACCACTTTTTGCGATTCCCACTCTTTGGCAAAAACTTCCAGGCGTGGGTCCGGTAACGGTACCACGCCGATGTTCGGTTCGATGGTCGTAAACGGAAAATTTTCAGCCGCCGCCTGGGCGCCGGTCAACGCATTAAACAACGACGATTTGCCCACATTGGGCAAACCGACAATTCCGATCTCCATCGACAAACACCTCCAGCGCCGTAAAAGTAATTATAATAATCTTAAATCTAAATACTGTCGATAGAAATCTATTCGGGGGTTAACTTAGAGAGCGGGTTTGGAGAGACCGCCAATGATCCACCAAAATTAAGTCCGGTTGGGGTGGGCGGCACGCAATTCAACCCCTGATTCAACGCTTATAAACTCCGCTTCTGTGACCAACATCGAAAATGTACACTGTCACTACTTTGTGATCAACGGAATAAATGACTCTGTAAAAACCGACCCGTAAGGATAATTTACCTTTAAGTCCATTCTTCAGTAGTTTTCCCTGAGAGGGGTCAACTTTTAACGAGTCAATGGCATGTTTGATGCGCTGGAAATGCGACCGATCGCCATAATAAATCTGCTCAAGACTTTTTTCAGCCTCAGGCAGCAAAATAACTTTATACAATTTTCAATTTCCTATAAAAGTCTTCCAAAGCCACGCCTTTTCCTAAAGTTAAATCTTTTTCCGCTTTTTTGATGCGTTTCATAAGCATCTTATCTGATTGAATTTCCAAGGTTTCTAAAAGCCCCTCGTAATCCTCAATACTCATCATGACGACTTCCGGTTTACCGCGCTTAGTAACAACGTAACGATCAAACCGGTCATGGATCCGATCGATCACGTTGGAAAGTCTTGGACGCAATTCACGCACCGAAATAGTGTTCACCATAAACGATCACCTCCTGAAGTAAGTGTACCATAATGTGTACGCAATCGCAAGCCCCTCAATTTGGATTAATCCGCGTTTCGTCCTTGTCTAGCGCCTCTCTGCCACGGAGGAAACGGTGATATTTGAGGGCAAACCGATGCGCCTCGTCGCGCACGCGCATGACCAGTTTCAGGCCCAGCGAATCCGGCGGCAAAATCACCGGCAGGCGGCGGGTGGGCAAAAATATCTCTTCCTCGCGTTTGGCCAGGGCTGCAATTGGGATGCTCACGTCCAGTTCTTTAAGTTCCTTGACCGCGCCCCCCAACTGGCCTTTGCCGCCGTCGATTAAAATGAGGTCAGGGAACGCGGCGCCTTCTTTTTTGAGCCGGGTGTACCGACGACGCACCACTTCCCCCATCATTTGCACGTCGTCGATGCCTTTGACGGTTTTGATCTTAAACCGCCGGTAATTATTCTTATCCGGTTTGCCGTTTAAAAAAGAGACCATCGACCCTGTCGAATGAGTGCCCATGATGTTGGAGATGTCAAAGCATTCGATGCGCAGGGGCTCCTTGGGCAAATGCAACGCCCGCTGCAGCTGCTCCGCTTCCTTAAAATAATTGATGTCGGCGGAGCTGGAATAGAGCGCGCCGATGGCCCTCATCTGGTCCCGCACGGTGCCGGCCTTCTCAAACTCTTTGACGCGGGAAAACTCTTCCATTTCCTTGCGCAGCTGGCGGTATAGGCCGTCTTTGTTGCCGTCGAGAATCAAGCGCACGTGACGGATGTTGCGGGCGTACTCTGCTTTGCTGATTTTCCCTTCGCACGGCCCGGCGCACAAACCAATGTGGTAATCCAAGCAAAGTTTATGAGCAAACGGCGAGCAGCTGCGGAAAGGAAAGATCCGGCGGATGATTTGCAGGGCCTCGCGGATCAAACGGGATTCGACATACGGCCCATACAAATCCCCCTTCGACTTTCCCTCATTCTGGCGGCTGCTCACCCGCACCACGGACACTAACGGAAACTCTTCTTTGGTGATCTGGATAAACGGATAGGTCTTGCCATCTTTGAGTTCAACGTTGTAGCGCGGCTGGTGTTTTTTAATCAGGCCCGCCTCCAGCAGCAGCGCCTCCGCTTCCGAGAGCGTAGGGATGGTTTCGATGTCGGCCACGCGGGCCACCAGCATACCGGTCTTTAAACTGTCCTTTGCACGCAGGTAGGACTCCACGCGCTTACGCAAATTCACGGCCTTGCCGATGTAAATGACATTGCCGTCGGCATCTTTATAAATATAAACGCCGCTGGTCACTGGGAGCGATTTAATTTTTTCTTTAAGCTGGTCCATAGCATGAGGGTATTTACCAGGCTGGCGATGCTGCTGGCAAGGGCGATCCCGCCGATCTTTAGAGGAAACATCAAAAGCACATTCAAAACAATATTGACAATCAGACATATTGTAGCAGATTTTGCCGGAGTTTTGGAGTCCTGCAGGGCGTAGAAGGCGCCGGCCAAGAGGCGCGACGCCCCGTAAAACGGCAGCCCGAGACTGGAAAAAAACAAGGCCTGCGCGGTTATCTCCGTCGAGTAAGCCCCGAACGCCCCGCGCTCGAAAACAACCCTGATGATCCAAGGCGCCCCCACGGCCAGCAGCGCGGCGCAAGGGACCAGGACCAGCAGCAAGTTGCGCAGGGAAAACAGCAGCGTTTGTTTAAAAGCGCGCATATCCCCGTCGGCGGCAATTTTAGACAGCACCGGCAAACTCACCGACGATAGCGCATATCCAAACACGCCCAACGGAAACTGGATGATGCGGGTGGCATAATAGAGGGCTGCCACGCCGCCGGGACCTACGATGAAGGCCAAGGACGCGCACAAGGTGTCGGCCAAAACATTGATTTGGTATACACCGGACCCCCAAATCCGCGGGATCAAAAGGGAGAGGACTTTGCGGGCCCCCTCATTCTGAAAAGTCCGGGGCCAAGTGACCTGCACACCTTTGGCACGCAGGGCCAGCCACTGCACCCAAAACTGGGCCATGCCGCCCAAGACCACCGCCAGCGACAGCACGTACACAAACGGCCAGCCAAACCACACGGCGGCAAAGCCGCTGCCAATCATCACCACATTCAATAAGCACGGCCCAAACGCCGGCGCCACAAAAGAATTGATGGAAAAAAGAATTCCGGATTGAAAAGCCGCCAGGGCAATCAGGATAAGATACGGGAACATGATGCGGGTCAACTCGACGGTCAGCTGGAATTTCTGCGGGTCTTCCCGGAAGCCAGGCGCCATCACCTGCACGATCCAAGGCGCCGCCAAAAGGCCCACGACGGTGATGCCCCCTAAAACCAGCAAGCCCCACGCCATGATCACATTGATCAAGGCCTGCCATTCTGGCCGGGACCGTTGCTGTTGGTATTCGGACAGCACCGGCACAATCGCCGCGTTGGCAGCGCCCTCCCCGACCAAATCCCGCATCACATTGGGGATGCGCTGGGCCACAAAAAAAGCCTCGGCCGCGAGGCCCGTGCCCATAAAATGCGCCATCACCATGTCCCGCACAAACCCTAAGAATCGCGAGCACAGCACCCCCAACGAAACCACGCCTCCGGCTTTAAGTAACGACTTATGATGGCTGGGGGATTTACTATTTGACATCCTGGGGGCTCTTTGCTATATTATCGGCCTTATGCCGCAGAGACGAACATCCATAAAAGAACACCGCAAAAACTACACCAGGCACATGCATAACCTGGACATCAAGACCGATTTAAAGAAAACCATTAAATCGTTCCTTAGCGCGGCCAAGGACAAAAAAGCAGATTCCCAAGACCTGCTCAAAACGGTTTACAAGAAACTGGACAAAGCCGCCAAACGCAATGTCCTGCACAAAAGAACCGCTGCCCGCCGCAAAGCCCGTTTCGCCAAACTGTTAACGGGTGTTAAGTAGTCCGGTCAATTCCACCACGGCTTTTTCCACCGCATATTCCGGATCGATCCGGCTGCGTTTAATATTTAAGTCCGCGTCTTCCAGGGCCTTCAAGCCACGTTCAAATTTTTCTTTCCTTAAGGACCGGCCTTCTTTGCCCCAAAACCACACCAACCCCCCCATGATCTGCAAGGGATGGGTACCGCCTTCATAAAAGGTGTGCAACATCTTTAACGCATCCTTGGCCCGTCCCGCCGCCATTAACCTCGTCATGTCAAAAACATTGTCCGGCTCGGCAACACCGAATTTACTGACGGTGCACAGAGCGGCAATGTCTTTAAATTCACTTTTTAATTCCTTCGCTTCAAGAACGAGGTCGATGTGCGCGGCCGGCTGTTTGAGGAATTGCCGCAACACCGCCGCGTCGGCGGCTTTGATCTGATGGGCATTGCGCAACAGCACCAGCCGCTTAGCGGACAGAACCGGCAAAATGAGCAATGCTTTTTTTAAAGTGTCGGCGGGCAGGCCATGCGCGTCCAAGGCCTCAAAATCAAAATGCAAAGCCTGGGGGTCTTTAAAACATACCGACTTGATTTGGGAAATTTTGGCGTCTTTCGATTTTAAATCTTCGCCGAGCAGCAGATAAACCATCACCAATTCTCAAGGGTTCGCTCGACGATGCGGCGGGATATGTCCTTCAAGGCATCGTCCAAGGCCTGGGCCTCGGACTTGGCCTGCGGGCCGCTGATATAATACGTGGCTTCCCCCGAGTATGAGGGTTCGTCCCAGAGTTCCTGTCCGCCCCCTGTCCCATCAAAGAGGGTGATGGCCACGGTGATGCGCAGACGGTATTCGGTCACGTCCTGGTTGTCGCTTAAACGCAATTCTTCCCGGTCAAAACCAATTAAACTTCCTTTAAGCACCAGGTCTGCCTGCTCAGAGCGGGTAACCTTCAAATGTCCATCGGTTTGAAAACGGCTGACCACCGCATCGTGCACTTTAGCCTCTAGAAGCGGCACATACAGCCCGCGGATGTTCTCATTCAAATAACCGACTTTGTTTTTAAATGGCTCGACGGAAATGGTGCGGTAATTGCTAGGCAGCAAGGAACCGGTGCTGTACCCGCAGCCGCCCGTCAAAGTGATCCCAATGCCAACCCCAAGAAGTACAAATAAAGATTTGAATGATGTCCTGATCATTGGCCCAGCGCTTTCAGGCGGCCCAAGGCTTTGGGCCCCCATATGGTGTCCGCGTATTTGTTCCAAATGGATTTGTAATACACTCCGGCAGACTTAAAGTTCTTTTGTTTCTCATAAAATTGCGCGATGAGGAAGGTGTTCTCCGCTTCTTTAAAGCGCAGCCGGTCAATTTGCTCCTTGGCCTGTTCCGTCAATTCACTATCGGGGTGGTTCTTGACAAAATCCTTGAATTCATCCAATGCCACAGCGGTGACTTTTTGCTCCCGCTGAACATCACCGGAACGCTGAGTGTCGGTCATGGCGGTCTGGAATTTGGCGGCCTTGGCCCATTCGCTGGTCGGATAATCATTGATGGTTTTTTCAAACTCATCCCGGGCCTCCTGCAGCAGGCCCCGTTCTTTCAAATACAGCCCGATTTTATATTGGGACACCGGGGCATATTTTCCATAAGGCGCGTTCTTGATGACGGCCCGGAAAATTTCAGTGATACGGTCGTCCCCCCCGACAATGGCTTCCACCCATTTGCCCTGTCTATTTTTGCCTCCCAACATCTGGTTGGCGATCTGGTATTGGATTTCCACAATCTCAGCGGCCCGTTCGCTGAAAGGGTATTTATCAATGACCACCTGATAGGCCTTAAACGCCTCGTAGGGCCGGTTGAGTTCTTCATAAACTTGGCCTATATAGTATTGGGCTTCGGGGGCTTCTTTGGCGCGGGGATAATTCTTGATGAGTTTCTTAAGTTCCGCCTGGGCCTGGGCGTATTTTTTACCGTCCCAAAATGCCAGGGCATATTCCAATTGCTCGCGGGGCGTCGATTTGACCGCCATTTTGGGGTTGATGAACTTGCCGGTTTCCGGGGTCCAAATCCAGACCGCGTGGGAAAATTGCGGAAGACCAAACAGAAAAACCAGCAGAAAAACAAGGGATTTTTGCCGGCGGGTCATTTGGTCAATCTAACATAGTTGCTGGAGAATGTCAATTGACAGCGGCGGTAGTAAGCTGCGGTGCCCGCTTCCTACAAGTCGCCCGTTTTCTTACGAAATTTGAATTCCACATAGCCAGCCAGCACTTCCTGGAGTTTGGGTGGGGGCGGTACCACAAAATAATGCGAGACCAGGGCGTGGGCGATTTCGTGGGAGAAAACTCCCAGTGTCAACACATCCAAAGCGACAAAAACGGTATGGCGTTCAAAATCATAATAACCTTTTTCCGGTAAAGTGACCCCGTACAGGCGCCTGAAGGCCGCATTCATGCTCTTTTCCGAACTAAACACCATGATCTTACCCTTGTAATTCTGCACCGGCGTACCCAGAATCTCGCTCGCTTCATTAAAGATGGCATCAACGCTGTCGGCGAGCACGCCTTGGACATCCGCGGCTGGCTGCGACATGACACTTTCAAGCGAAGGGGCGCGGTTAAAATCCAAAATGGTGGTCAAACGCGTAACATCACAATCAGCTTCGGCATAAATCGTAAAATATTTGCTCTCCGTCAGCAGGGGCAAGTGCTCTTCCGCCGCTCCCGGATCCGGCCCCCAGAGGCCGCAGATCAATAATAAAGAAACTAAGAATCGTATCATTGGCATTTAAAAAATTTGATCTTGGTATTTACCCCATCCATGATTTTCTTGACGCGGGCGATGTCGTCGTCCGCGAGTTTATAATTGCGATCCTTAAGATAAAACGCCAGTTCGTCCCATTGACGCCTAAGCCCGATGTGCTTCTCACGCAAAACGATCTCGCATTCCTTCAAATTGTCGGCCAAGGCCTTCAATTGGTCATTCTTGCGGAGGATGAAATTGCCGTCGAAACGCCCCTCTTTGATTTTCAGGATTTCCTGGTTCAAGCGGTATTCCGGACCGGCAATGGTGTGCGAGACGTACATCAGCATGGCCACCATGGCCAAGCAGGACACCGCCAGCACCATCAGCATGGTCAACCCTAAGCTGGGCAGAATAAAATCCGACGTCGGTTTCACGAACACTTTGGTGTTTTCGATGGCCACCGTCGTTGAGCTGCTGGACAAGAAATACACCAGCCCGCCAAACAGCAAAGAGGAACAAAAAGTGATGAGGGCGAATCGGACGATGAACCTTAATTGAAACGCCTTGTTGAGGAGCATCTTTTTTCGTCGTCGGTTTGGTTGCATACAAACTCTCCTTTATTGTTCCGGTATCCCTAACGCTGGGTAGTCTATGACAATGGCGGATTTTTGTCTTAAGGCCTCCACCCAATCTTTAAACATCCGGCTCTGTTTGCTCTTAAGCAGCACCACTTTAATCTCACCCTGGACTGCCTGCAATGGTTTGCCCATGAACTGGGATTGGGCGTGCTGGCTGTAATAGGCCTCAATCTCCGCCGGAGTGACGGTGATCTGCCGGGCAATGCGTTGATTCTCTGCACTGAGCGCCAGCTTCATCAAGTTGGTTTCCCAGAACATTTGCAGGTCCTGTAATAATTTAGGGTCCTTGTCCATTCCCCTGCGCTCCGCTTCCTTAAGGACCAGCTTCTTATTGATCATTAATTCCAAAAATTGACGGCGGGCCTGGAGAGATCCATGGTCCAGCGGGGAATTCAAAAAAGCACGCTCGAATTCGTCCTTGGTGATGGCAATGGTGCCGATTTGAATGGCCGCCGGCGGTCTTTGACCGCAGCCGTAACAAACCCCGAGCAGCAGAATGAACAACAGAATTTTAGGCATACCTTCCCCCCTGTGCGTTAATACTTATATTTAAACTGCACCCACGGATGGGCCCGCTTGCCGTCGGCCGAAGCGGTCCCGATCGGCATCCCCATTTCAAAACGGACTTCTAAATTCGGATCAGGATTAAACCGGGCCCCGAACCCGTAACCCTTCAAGGTGCGGTTTTCCCGTTCCCCGGCGGTGACGTTCTTAATATTGGTAAACCCAAAATCGTAGAAGGCCACCAGGCGCATGGCATCATACACGGTTTCCTTGCGCAGGGGAACTTTCCAATGTTTGGGGACGAAATACAAGGGCACCGACCAATCCACCGCGGAATAAAGTCCTTTGTCGCCGGAAAACTCCCCCGGCGCATAGCCGCGAACGCTGGTGGGGCCGCCGATCTGAAACTGCTCGGCGGACACCAAGGCCTGGTTGCTGATCTGGGCGCTGTTTTTAAGCAGGATCTGGGTGTCCAGCGGCATGGGTTGAAGACGATAGTAGTTAAACACGCCTTTTTGAAACTGCCCGCCGGCCCCGGTCCTGGAGGCGTGCCGATCGTTCTTGGCCTCCATAGCCCCTAAAAATTCCGGCACCCCAAAGTCCCCTTCCCCGGTCAAAATATTGCGCCCCCAAGGGTCAGCCACATCCAGGTCCATGCCCGCCTTGAAGATGCTGAGTTGGTCATGCGAATTTTCGATGCCCAAGAGATCGTTCTTAATGTCCTTATAATCATACCCCAAATTAAAATGCCATTGGGCATTATTTGTGCGGGCAAGCTCATGGCTCATAAACATCCCATACACCTGGCCTTTGCCCTCCGCACCCAGGGACTTAAATTCCCGTCCCAAATGCGTGGTGGTGTATAACCCATGCACCCCGACGGTGGTTTTCTTGCTCAGCGGATAGAGGTAGCGGCCCTGATACAATTTTAGGTTTAGTCCATCGCTGGTTTGATACTTAAACAGCATACGGTCGTCATGGCCGGTGATATTATTGTGCTCCAAGCTTAGGGCATAGCGGTAATGATTCAAGTAGCGCGACGCCCAATTGTCAAACTCGACGGTGGCGTGGATGGGCAGTTGCTCCTGGGCTTCCAGGATCACATCCGTCGCTCCGGCTTCCTGGCCGGGCACCAAGGTGGCTTTGAGTTTGCGGTCTTCCTGCTCATTGACGAAGGTCAAGTCCTTCTGCAGCTGGCTGTAATCAAAATATTCATTGGGCCTTAGCTTCAAATATTTCAAATACACCGCTTTGCTAAAATATTTGTTTCCCTTGAGCGTTAGCTCCCCCATTTTGCCTTCGATGACTTTAATGGTTAAGGTCCCCTCCTGTAGATTTTGAGGAGGGATATATGCCCGCGAGGTGACATACCCGTTCGTGCGGTACACCGCGGTGAGTTTCTCCGCGATGTCCTGGATTTGGGCCAGACTCAGCTCTGTTCCCTTATATGGTGTGGTTATGTCATCAATGATGTGATCTGAAAGCAGAGTGGCGCCCTCCACCTTGATTTCCTTAATGAGAACGCTGGGGCCTGCTTCTGCAGTGCTCTTAGGCTGTATTTCTTCGTCTTGCGGTTGAGGTTGCTTGGTGCGGATGCGTTCTTCGAATTCTAACGACTTTTCCTTATCTAATTCCCTTTGAATCACACCCCCCACCGTATCGGAGCTCACTTGGGCCTGGGCTCCCCCCCAAGGGGCGGCGACCAACACAGAAACACCTAAAAAAACAAAAAGAATGTTTTTCATTCTATACTCCCTTTTTGATGCCACGTTAACCTGCCCTACACTCAAAGGGAGTATAGCATGTAATGCAAACCGTTGCCAATAAATGGGTTACAATATTTTTTTGTTTTTAAGCACAAGTAAATCTTGTGAAATATCAAGCACTTACGATGCTGCTCAAAACACCTTAAAATCCCAAATATGGCGACTTTTTGCCCTTTTGCTCAATGGCATTATCGATAAAGTCAAAGGCCCTAATGTCCATATCCACCTCCGCGAACGCGGTGGTGTCTAACGTCGTTATCGGGTGATACGCCAGCAATCCAATCTTGACCACCGGTTCGAAACTGACAAAACGGCTGGGACTCAGGATTTCGTAGTAGACGGGCTGGCGGTCGGTAAATGATACCAGAGTATCCACTAGGTTCGTAGGCGGCGGCACGATGGGCGGTATCGCCGCCGCGAGGTTAAACGGACCAACCGTGATCGGTAAGGCCTGGTTGCCGGCCAAATCCACGGTGCTGTCGGAGGTTAGTAACAAGTTTTGTCCGAAGTTAGGGGTGGTTTTCGATGCTAGATTTTCGCTTTGCGAACCATTGGGCGCAAACCCGGACAGATTGTCGGTGGCGGAAAACGGCACCGTCACGCTCGATTGGTAGGTGCCATCGGGATTCAAAGGCCCGATGGGGTTGCCTGCCGTGATGATCGGCGCGGTTTTATCCACATTAAACGTGTATTGAATAGGATCAGCGATGTTGCCGGCGCGATCGACCACCACCCCGCTTGAATTTACGATCAACCCTACGCCTTCTCCGGTTGTGGTTGACGATAACAGATTGCTGCTTAAAGCCCCGTTGGGTGCAAAACCGGAAAGATTATCGGTCGCGGAAAAGTCCACCGTCACATCGTGGTTAAACCAACCGAATTGGTTGGGTGTGGGAACATTGCTGCCCGTAATAATCGGTTTCGTCTTGTCCACGTTGAGACTGATCGACAACGGCAGGGCTTGATTGCCGGCGCGGTCAAAAATTCCCGCCGAGGTGACCATCAATCCGAAACCTTCCCCAGCGGTTGTCTGTGAACCAAGATTAGCGGCTAAACTGCCCTGGGGCGCAAATCCGGACAAGTTATCTGTGGCGTCGAATTGGACATCCACGTCGTAATTGTACCAACCATATGGATTGGCGGGATCATAGTCGGCTGTAATCACCGGAGCAATGGTGTCGATCAAGTAAGGCCCGGCATGGGCAGAGGTGGATTGCTGACTCGACACCGGATCCACGGTGGCCACATGGAACCACAAATGATCGCTGTTTAACAAAGTGTGGATCGAGGTCGCGTAGATCCATTCGCCCTGTGCGTTTAGTGCGGAGGTGAAGGAATCGATACTGCCGTCCGGATTGGTAGAGGTATTCTCATCGAGTAAATGAGAGAACCCGTACGGGATGCCTAAGTCAATTTCTTGCTGAGGTCCGACGCTGCCCACCGAACCTAAAGGCGCGTTTAAATGAATGCTGTGTGCCGCCACATCCTGGTCGGCAGGGGAAACACTTAAATCACCGTCGATGATCGATCCTTGGGTTGAGGTGACTGTGGCCACCCCATTGCCAGCATGGACCAAGGTCAGGGTGACATCCCCTTGGCTGGTGATGGTGGCGTCCCCGTTAGTTGTATTGACCACCGCACCGGTGTTCATGGTGTACTGGCCAGTCGTATTCGCCGTATAGCTGAAACGGCCTGGTTGTTCAGGAGCTAACTGCCACTCCAAGTCAATCGTGTCATCATTGGACCACACACCGGTTTGGTGCGACGTGCTGTGCACATTGATGGGCGGCGGGATCACGGTATTGCTTTGGATAATGTTGATATTGCTGTTCTGCACTAAATTATCGCCAGTGGTCAGAGTGATGTTGCCATGACCGACAATGTCGGCATTGACAGTCAGATCGCCGTCGACCGTAACGTTGATGGAACCTCCGGGAGCATTGTTGGTCACGCCGTTTTGTCCCGTCACAGTGGGATTAGTCCCTGTTTGAGATGATAAATTATTCACCTCTCCGCTAATCGTATTGTGGAGGTTGATATCACCGATGGACTTATTGATGGCGGAGATGTGGTCCGCTGTCACCACCAATCCGCTGTTGGCAATCACCGGCGCCGGGCCAGATAACACCGTTGCGTCCGTTCTAAAGACGGCATAGTGACCAAAGCTGGAAGAGACTTCTGGCCCCCCTTGCTGAGTGCCCAAATCAAACGTGTCGTGCCAAATGTGATGGGCGGCAGGGTCGATTCCTGGAATCGTGCCCCAGGTCGGTGAGCCATTAGCAACGAACGCCTGCGGTGCACTCCATTTTGCGGCCGCAATTTCGGCAGAGAGATTTGAGAACGACGGGAGTCCGTTGATTTCCGGAGTAATATTCCCGGAGACATAATTTTCCCATTGAGTGGCATTGCTAAATAATTTACTGGTGTCCGGCAAGGTAAAATCACCTATATACATGCCAGGCAAACTGGTGTTCCAGGCCAGGACATACAGATGGTCGCCGGTATTGACATCGAAATTCCAACTTTCCGGTAGATTCCAATTAAACTCCCCCGGATTGCCCTCTGGTCCTAGCTCATTGCGGCCGATGAATTTCAGGCCATTGCCTTCTCTGTCCGCCACAAACAAAGCATAGTGATTGTCCGCTGTCAGGATGCCGGACATATCAAGATTTTGGCTGGAGCAATTTAGAATACAGCTGCTGCCGTAAATGCCTAAGTTGGCATTGAGCATCAAATTTTCCGCAAAAATATCTCCCTTGGCCTGGCGGATGTGGCCCTGGTCCGCGGTCAGAAAGACATTGTGGGTCGATGTCACCTTGGCTCCATCATACGTCGTGGGGATCAGGGAACCCATTTCAATATTTTGCCCGGCGTGGATGTCAATGTCCCCCGCGCCGGCATTGATTTGAGTGTCATTCATGAGCACATAATCTTTCTTCGCCGAACCGGTGAAACTCTCCCCGCTCGTTGTGGTTCGGTTTCCGGTTAAATGGGTCACGTCCTCTTCAGTAGAAGTGATATCGATTGTCCCGCCGCTGACGTCGCCGCCCACTTTAATGTCTTTGTCTGCCGACAAGATAATCCGGCCGGGGGAAACGGAAATGCTTCGGGCCTCAAGGACGCCCTGATTGTTAATGGCATGGTCAAAAATATGATCCAGTGTTTTTGCGGTCAATAAAATCTGTCCACCATCGGCCTGTAACGTCCCCCGATTGGCAACTCCCGCTTGATACGGTGGACTCACTGAAGCGGCGGCATCGACGACCACATTGACAAATCCCTGCGCGTCCAGGTTGAGGGTCATGGCCTCTCCGGATGCCAAGGCAATGCTTCCTAAATTCGCCTGGATCACTCCATTATTTTCCACATGCGAACCCAATAAAGCCACATACCCGCCCGGCGTATTGATCCGACCATTGGCGAGGACCGCGCCGCCCTGCCCGGCAAACTGATAATTGCCGGACATAAAATCCGCGTTGGCCATGTCCAAAGTAGAGGCCACGAGTCCAGCGGTGTCCACCTGCGACCCGCTGCCAAACATAATGCCGTTGGGATTGATAATAAACACCCGGCCATTGGCGGACAAGGTCCCTAAAATTTCGGACGGATTGCCACCGGTGACGCGGTTTAACGCAATACTGGAAGAATTGGGCTGTTGAAAATGCACGGCCTCTGGTTGCGCAATCGAGAAGCTGTCATAGTTAATAATGGCTTTATCGGTTTGTTGAAGGACATCCAGGGTGCCGGCCCCGTAAGTTAGAGTGGCCTGGCCGTCCACCACCTGCCCGCCTTGCGGGAGCGCCAACGCATATTGCGGGGGCACGATCAGTAAGGTGATCAGCGTTATGGTTATCATCGTTCGTATTGAGGAAAACATATTGTTCCTTTCGTTACAGCCTGTTGTTTGTGGCTGTCTGTCATTGTCCCGGTACATCCTGTACAACCTCTTACTATACAAAGCAGCAATTGCGGTGCCAAAATGGAGGAATAATCAGGGGGAGATTACGTAAGCGCTTGATATTAAATGATGGAAAGCGCTAAACGAAAAATGAAAAAAACACCCGAAATGGCACGATCGGGCTTGGGAAGGTGTGTAAAAAACACAACAACTGTATATCTTATAAATTATCTACTTGGCGCGGGTAATCAGGCCTGCGGTTTTGGATGGCAAGGAGGCTTTGAGGCGAATTCCTTCGGGTAAATACTGCACGTCCTGCACGTGACCCTGGGTGTGGGCGAGGTTGATAAGATCCATGCGGCCGGCTGGCAGCAGCACATCCACCTCCACAATGTCCTTATTCAGAGCGTGTTCAATTTTGAGCAACAGGGTTTGTATATTTTCCCCCTTGGCGGCGGATACTCCGATGCAGTCGGGACTAATTTTTTTAAATTCCTGCAGGCGCGATTGATCTTGCAAGCGATCGATTTTATTGAGCACCATGAGCATGGGTTTCTTAAGCACGCCCAACTCCTCCAACACCGCATTGACGGCGTTGTAGAGATTGCGGAAGTTGTCATTGCTTAAGTCCAGCACATGCAGCAGCAGGTCTGCCTGCTGCACCTCCTCGAGGGTGGCTTTAAAGGCCTCGATCAAGCCGTGGGGCAAATCGTGCATGAACCCGACGGTGTCGGAGAAAACCACTTTACGATGGTTGGGGAGCAAGGCTTGCCTGGACAACATATCCAGCGTGGTAAAAAGCCCGTCGTGGGTCTTGGTCCCGGCGCCGGTGATGGCATTGAGCAACGTGGACTTGCCGGCATTGGTGTAGCCCACCAAGGCCACCGTCGGGATTTCAAATTCATGGCGTTTTCTACGTTTGACTTGGCGGCTTTGGGCGACTTCTTTGAGGTCCTTTTTTAATTTAGCGACGCGAGTGCCGATGCGGCGGCGGTCAACTTCCAGTTTGGTTTCGCCGGGACCGGAGGTGCCGATGCCACCGCCCTGCCGGGACAATTGCTCACTGCTTCCGACGAGGCGCGGCAATTGGTATTGCAGCTGGGCAAGTTCCACTTGCATCTTCCCTTCCATCGACGAGGCGTTCTTGGCAAAAATGTCTAAAATGACCTGGGTTCGGTCGAGGGTCTTGACCTTAAAATCCTCCTCCAAGTTGCGCTGCTGCCGTCCTTTTAGATCGACCGACAGAATGACCGTTTCGACATTGCCCAGAGCGCACAATGCCGCAATCTCCTCGACCTTACCCTTGGTGATCAAGTGCGACGCCGTCGGCGGCATGGCTTTGCAAAAGACCGTGTGCACAACTTCTCCGCCGCAGGACATGATAAGTTCCTGCATTTCGCGGGCATCGTCCTGGGGTGTCCAAGCACTGCGCCCTTGCAGTTCAACCACACATAAAAGAATTTTTTCTTTCATAAGGAGAAAAATAGGGGCCAGCCCCCTATTTCCTTTCGATGTGAGGAAATAGGGGGCTGGCCCCTATTTTCCATTGTATCCGCTCGTCCCGGTGGAACCAGGTTAACTGGCGTTTGGCATAATGCCGGGTGTTGCGTTTGAGCAAATATTTGGCGCGGGCTACATCGTATTCCCCCCGCAGATAACCGCCCACTTCCGGAATGCCGATCAACGTCGCGGCGGTACGGCTTAAGGGAAGCTTAAGCAAACCCTTCACTTCCTCAACCAACCCGGCCTCAAACATCCGCTCCACCCTCGCTTCAATCCGCCGGTACAAAACCTCGCGTGGACAATTCAAACCTAAAATCTCAATGCCATAGTCTTTCTCTTTCGCCCACAACCCTGCGCGGGTCTGCTGCAATTCTGCAATCGGCCGGCCGACCAACAGATTGACTTCCAAAGCGCGGACCAATCGTTTCTGGTCATTCGGATGGATTTTGGCCGCAGCTTTCGGATCAAGCTGGTGCAATTGTTCATGCAGGGCCGCGGCGCCCAAGACTTGGGCCTGCTCCTGCAGTGCCAAACGCAGTCCCTCATCCTTGGCCGCCGATTGGAAGATCCCGTCGAGCAGAACGGACATATACATGCCGCTGCCGCCGGCAACGATGGCAACTTTCCCACGTTTTAAAATGTCGTCGATGGCGGCATTGGCCAATTGTCGGTAGCGCGCCACATCAAAGGTTTCCGTCACACTGGCCGCATCCAGCAAATGATGCGGAATTTGACGCTGCTCCTGTGGCGAGGGCTTGGCACTGGCAATGCGCACTTCCCGATACACTTGCATGGCATCGCAGGAAACAATCTCGCCACCCACCCTCGTCGCCAAATCGATGGCGGCGTTGGTCTTTCCGACACCGGTGGGTCCGACAATAAAAATGATCCTCGGTGGCATGCTAAGGATAAATCAGGGTGGGGTATCCCTCCCGCGACAGCGTGGTCTGAAGGGCCTGGGCATCGCCCAGAGAAGTGACTTGGCCGACCCGCACACGGTAAAATTTTCTCCCGTCGGCAGAGACGGTCTCGACGATGTACGCGTACTGATCTTTGGCTGTTAATTCCTCGGTCAAGCGGACGGCTTTGTCCTGATTCAAAAATGACCCCACCTGCACGGTAAAATATTCTTTTTCTTCCAGCAGGCCTTTGGCAATGGGCGCTTCGAAACTCTGCGGAAACTCGGCCAGGATTTTGAGCAAATACTCTTTGGCTTTTTGCCATTGCATCAATTTTAAATGCGCCCGGGCGAGTTTTAGATAAATCAGACTCTTCGATTGCGAATCAGGACTCTTGCGCAACAAGGCCTCCCCGGCCTTACGCGCATCTTTATAAAACCCGGCCATATAATAGCTCTCGACCATCCCGAGTCCAGCTTTGTCATACAGTTCCGGGATCGACGACGCGGCCATGACAACCTGAAATGCCTTGCGGGCTTGCGCGTATTCCCCCAACCGCAATTGACTTAAACCCAAATAATATTCCGCCTCGGTGCGCTCTTTTGAGTTTGTGCTCTCCTGCAAGACTTTGGCCGCCAAAGATCTCGCCTGGGTGTAATTCTTGTCCATGACCGCGGCCTCGATGTCCGGCAAAGCGGCAAAGGCATCCCGGGGGCCAGCAGCGAGGGCCAGCACAACAAGGGATAAAAACCAATATGTGGAGAGCGAGCGATCCAACTTAACCTTTCAACGCTTGGTTTAAATCCGCAATCAAGTCCTCGGCGCCTTCGATTCCGACGGAGACGCGCACGGTCTCCGGCGTAATGCCGGAGGCTTTCAGGCCTGCCTCGCCCATGGAGACGTGGCTCATGAACCACGGCGTCTCAATCAAAGATTCCACCCCACCCAATGATTCCGCCAGGGCAAAATACTCTAATTTCCTAAACAATTGGTTGAGCGTCACTTTTTTAGTGTTTAAGTCAAACGCCAACATCCCGCCAAACCCGCTCATCTGTTTTTTGATTAAACCCTGCTGGGGGTGGCTTTTAAGACCCGGATAATAAACTTTTTTAACGTTCTTGTGAGCCTCTAAAAAGCGGGCGACTTTGAGGGCATTGGCCTGATGCACGTCCATCCGCGGGGCCAAAGTCTTGACGCCACGCAAGACCAGCCAGGCATCGTACGGCGCCTGGGAAACGCCTAAGGCGTTGACTAAATAACGGCCGCGCTCCTGCAGGGTTTTGTTGCCATAGATGATGGCCCCACCAACCACGTCGCTGTGGCCATTTAAATATTTGGTGGTGGAATGAACAACGATGTCCACACCCAACGCCAGCGGTTTTTGAAAATACGGAGACAAAAAAGTATTGTCCGCAACCGTCAGCAGCTTTTTCTTGTGCGCGATGTCCACAACAGCGGCAATGTCAACGATGTTTAGCAACGGATTCGACGGGGTCTCGATCCAAATCATTTTGGTGTCTTTGCCGACGCTGTCTTTGACCGCCTTCAAGTCCCTCATATTGATGAAGGAAAACTTAAAGCCCATGGGCTTAAGCACCGCATTAAACAGCCGGTATGTCCCACCGTAAATGTCATCGCCGGCAATGATATGGTCGCCGGGTTTTAAGAAGAACATGACGGCTGTGATGGCGGCCATGCCGGTGGCCGTGGCCGAGCAATTGACACCCTCTTCCAGGGCGGCAATGTTGGCCTCCAGGGCGGCCCGGGTGGGGTTGCCGCTGCGGGTGTAATCATAACCCTTGCCTTTGCCGACCTCGTCAAAATAAAAGGTGGACGTCGGGTAGATCGGGGTGATCACCGAATTAAATGTCTTGTCGATATTGACGCCCGTGTGCACGGACTTGGTTCGGATGTCCATAAGTGCCAACATTCTAGCACAACTCTGGAAAATGGAAAATATTTCCGCGGGAGGGTTAGATGGTGCCGTATTACGAAGCGGCCGCTTTTATGGAAGACTTTTCGTCTGTCAAGCCGAGGAAAAGTCTAAGATCAGTCATGGGCTGGACATCAATAATGACCGGCACAAAACCGGGGGCGTTTTGGAGCTGCTTAAGCATGGCCGGGTCGGTTTTAAATTGAATTGTCTGACCGGAGTTCTGCAGTTCAAGGTTTACTTTGTCTGCTTGCAAATCGATACCGCCCATTTGGGCGCTGTCCCCCATTCTCGTAACCACTTGCGGCGCAACCATCATGAGTAAATCTTTCAACTCTATTTTCCCTTTCAATCGTGAATTCTCTAAGGGAATTATTTTCTTTAACAACGGGACTTGCCGGAAAAATGCCCTTTCACCTCGGACCCCGCTGTACGATTCAAAGTTGTGCACGTGCCTTTGATATAATGATTGCATCCTCTCAACTTTAGCAAGATGCCTCGCCGAATCAAACCCTTTGATTGTGTAAAGGGCCTTTAGCATGGCCTGACGCACTTCCGAAAATTTGTAAACAATAAACTGGCCATCAAAATCTCCAAGACGCAAAGCGTGCGGATTTTTTTTATCTGTTAATTCCGGAAAAGGAAGCCCTGCCAGGACCCAGCAGGCGAATTGATTTGCTGAGTCAGCCGCCGTTGGCGATATCAACTTTCGGGCCTCCGGAAATTGGTCAAAAAAAGCCAGAGTTCCGCCCACCACTGTTTCCTTCTGTCTCCTCGCATACCCTTTAATATGAGTAAAAAACAGTTCTTTCATTTTTCTGGCATCGCCCTGTTTTTGGGCTTCGCGGAATCCCCAAATTTTATAAAATTCGCTTCTGATGGTTATCCTCAACCTGGATACAGGAGAATGCTTCCGATGGTATAGATCTGCCACCGTCAGCGCCTCCTGATTTTTGGGATCAAATAACTGCGGCACGGCGAGTTTCACCAAGGCCACAATGCTGTGCGCATTCCCCAGGAAAGCATGTTTCTCAAACACCAACCGCTTTATGGCCGGAAATCGAAAAAAGAACGCCTGCTGGCCGCTCTCTACCCTTCCATCGATGATCTCTAAATACCCGATGACGTGTTCGATGTACAGTTCTCGCATCTTCTTGATATCGCCCTTTACCTTGGCCAGTTGAAACCCTCTGATAGTGGACAACCCGTCATTAATCAGTTTTACGGCCTTCCTTTTTGTTAAATGCAAATACCGGAAATCCGCCAATTTCAATGCGTCCGGGTTTTTGTCATTAACCAATGCGGGTAGTGCGAATTTCAATAGGGCCAACGGACTGTCTCTTCTCGTTAAATACCGCCGCTTTTTATTCATCACTCTGCGCACCAATGGGAATTGTTTAAAATAAGCGAGGTCACCCTCAATGAACCCACCGCGGACTTTCCTTCTAAAACCTCTCACATGTTCAAGGTATTTTTCTTTCATGACCCGGACATTCCCGTCCGCTCTGGCCTGTGCAAATCCATCGATTTGATCCAGCGCATCTAAAATAACCGCCTTGGCCATGGTTTTTGTAAAATGGATTTTGACCGGGAAGTCCGCTAAACTTAGAAGCTTGGGATTATGGTCATCGAAACATTGGGGGAAAACGAATTTCATAAGGGCATACGGGCTGCCCGTTTTATCAAGCCCAGTCACCCTGCCATTTTTATAAAAGAACGCACTTGCTCCTCCTCTAAATTTTTTAATATGCTTTCTAAACAATTGGGCCATCAGTTCGTATTTATTTTTCCGCCTGGCCTCGGAAAAACCCTCAATGCGGTCCACAGCGGCATACACGGCCTCTTTGATCCGAAGCGCGCGGGCCTTTAGCCTTTGCTGTTTTCTTTTCTCGGCTTTTTTTTGCTTTTGTATAGCCGCCACAGCGATGAGATGATTTCTTTCATACCCGTATTCCTTGAGAATTTCCACAATTTGGTAACGGGTAAGGCTATACCGTCGTCCTAACACGCTATAAGGGTCCATCATGCCGGAACCGTAACTCTCCACCTCCAGGCTGAATCGTCTTATCCTTTCTTGCAGATCTGATCGCTCGGATTTCTCTGACGTCGCGGCTTTGGCGGCCATTGCCAAATCTGACCTCACCAAAAATCTTTTCTCTCCGGCAAAAACCGGGTTTCTGTCTTCATGTGCAAGATCATTTGTCACTGTCAACGGCGTCGCCATCTGCATTCCTCCGGAAAAATATTTTCTGGAAACGCTTTGATGATTGAAAGGGTCTTGTTCTTCTTTGATGTAATTGTAAACGCCTTTTTTGAAGGATTGCAGATACCCTTGGTATATTTGTTCTTTCTCCGACGGATCATCAGTGTCAACGCCGGCTATTTTCTGCTGGTCGCTGTACACCTGAGTTAAGACACTTTCCTTGATTTTTTTCTTATACCAGGTTGCCAATATCAATGAATGAAATATCTGGCGCAACATGGCAAAATTCCTGCCTTCATTCACCTCCTTGGTCAACTGGGGAAGGACAATTTCGCGCACGATTTTTGATGCCAAAGAATTGACATCCTTCGGAGGCACGGCGCCGCTGCCATTTTTATTCAGGGCCAAGTAATCCGCCTCCAGCATGACTTTCAACTTTGATCTGACCACATATGCCGATCCCGACTTGGCATTTTCGTATACGACTGCCTGTTCCGGAACAATCCACATTTTGTTAAACGTGTTGACCGGAATATTTGTGGTGCCGAACTCTTTACCAGCTTCTTCATACACACGTTTCCAAAATTGTTTGCCGATCTCATCTTCAGGATAAATCAAACTGGCGGTGATCTGTTTAAGCATATAATCCTGGGTCAATAAATCCCGACCCATTTCGGTCTGGCCAAAAAATTCCGGCACAATACGGTCTTGTTCATAGGGGGACAAATTGACCCACAAGTCTTTTTCGGGAATGGTCAGCGCAGCAAGAAAATATTTGATGAGCTTGGTGGATTCCCTTTTGAGTTCCATGTTAAGTGCATCTACTTCCGGGAACACAGCGTCCCCCTGGGACAACACAAACTCAATGCGGAAAGGATTATCCGGATGGATTTTGATTCCCTTAAGCACCGGCGGCGCAAACGCGGGGCTTAAATGTACCCTGGTCCCGGGGGCCGGCAGCGCGACCATTTCCTGAGCCACCACGAAAGGGGCGGGCAGGCACGGCATAGCCCCAAAGCAAACCAGCGCACAAAACATAACACATTTTAAGTTTAAGTCTGGGGGCATGTAGGAAGTCTACAACAACGCGGGCTGTTTTACCAGTTTGGACAACCGGCTGGGCTGCTCTAAACCTCGCGGTTCGGCACAAAGCTAAACCCTTGCACGCGCTGGGTTTTAGGGTCGAGGATTTTGGAAGTCATACGGGAGCGTTCTTCTGTCGGCAAGTCATCGGCCGACACCACCACCAGTTTCCAGGTGGGTCGGGCGCGGTTGTGAACCTTGGCAATGGGCTCCTGACCTAAAAAACACCCTTTGGTGTAGGAGACAAAATCATACTCGTGCACGTTTAAGACCATTTCATCGTGGTAATCGACGCCATGTAATGGGATATGGTGTTGTAGGCGAAACAGGGTAAACGCATCCGCCGACATGGTGGGGACCCAGAATTGCGGGGTCACAATCATGCGGCCGGACCGCTGGGGAATAACGAAATCCCCTTCCTCGACGGGATGCATGCCGCTGGCATCGAAATACACATTCCATTCTATCGGTTCCAGCGACGTTTTGTTTAGGCGCAAAAATCTTTCCGTATGTGCTTTCAGTGCCTCCCAAGCACCAGCAAAAATGACAATCAAAAATTCGTCCGGTCCGGATTGCACCTGGTCAAAGGTGGTGATGATGCGGCCGTGCACATTCAGGAACGCATTGTGCGGCAAGTCCAGGGTATTGGAGGTCAGGCCGTTTAAGAAGGCCGCGGCATTGCCGCTGACCCGCAAAACCGTCTTGTCCATTTTATAAAGCATGGTTTTTGGTCGCCAGGTCTTGCGCAAGCGCCAGCGCCTGGGCTCTAGTGGTGATCGTTTTTAAAGCCTGGGCCTCCTGCACGGCCGTCAGAATTTCGGCAAACATCGGCGAGGGCTTAAGCTTTAAAGTCTTAATCAAATCATGCCCGGTGAGCAAGCGCGGCAAGACCGGTTTGGCTTTCACCGTAAAATATTCCTCGATCATCATACGGCAAATGCGCTCGTGGTGCTTAGCCTTGGCTGCTGTGGTCAAAGGCCCCCGCGTGGCGCGCTGGTCTCCCATGGCCAAAATCGCAATGGCCGCAGCCTCGGATTTGGTATCGCGCATATAGCGAAACATCGCCTTAGCCGTCGGGCGTTTGAAATTGGAAAGGTAGCCTGGCCGCAAATGCATGCGCACCGCATTCTCCAGCCAATATCGCTCTTTGACAGACAATTTCAAACGCTTGGCCGCCTGGCGGGTAATGGCCTTGCCCGCGTGCTCATGCCCATGAAAGGTCATGCGGGCCCCTTCTTTTTTGCGGGTCTCGGGTTTACCGACATCGTGGAGCAAAGCAGCCAATTTTATCAGGGAGATGCGGGTATGTCCGCCACCGATTTCCTCGTCGAAGTAACCCTTAATGGCGGGGTCTTTCTCAAATTCGGGAAGCAACTGTTCCAATTGGCTTAAGACCTCCAGTGAATGCTTCCAGACATCCAGATGGTGGAAGCCTCCCTGCTTAATGCCGTGCATGACGCAGAGCTGAGGCAGCACCCTAGTTAGCAATCCGACGCGGTCTAGTGCCGTGATCGTCTTAAACGCCCGCGGCGTATGCAAAATCTTGAAGATCTCTTCCCTAATCCTCTCCATCGCCGGGGCTCTGATTAAATGGGCCTCCTTTTTGATGCGGGCGAGAGTTTTGGCGTCAATTTTGAATCCAGTCTGAGCCTCTAAGCTAAAAGCGCGCAACAAGCGTAACGGGTCATCCAAAAAAACTTTAGGGGAAACCATCCGGATGATCCTGGCCTTTAAATCTTTACGAGCCAGCCGGGGAGAATAGTCTTTCCCCGTCGACAAGTCCACACACAACGTATTTACGGTAAAATCTCGCCGCCGCAAATCCCCGCTGATCCCTTTGCCCCGAAAATCCGTAAAGTCATAGGTCCAATCAACGCCCCCCTCCTTTTTGACCACCCGGGCGCTGCCGCGCTCTTGGTCCAAGAGCACATAGGCCCCTTTCACTCGACGGGAAAAACTCCGGGCCAGGTCGAGGGAATGGCTGCTGACGGCAAAATCAAAATCACTGCCGGTTTTGCCCAACGCCAAATCACGCAAAAACCCACCGACTAAATAAACCTTTCTTCGGCGGGCCTTGGCTAAATCATCAATGGTCCCAAGCTGGGGAAAATCCTGGCGCAAAGACATTTTAAAAATTACTGGTCGCGGACTTCTGGGCCACTTCTTCGCTCACAAAAATGGGGGCTTTGTACCGCACGGCCAGGGCTATGCTGTCCGACGGACGGGCATCCACGGACTTTAATTCGCCGTCCTTGTTCTTGATCTCAAGCGTGGCGTGGAACGTATTGTTGATGAGTTTGTCGATGCTGACTTTCTCCAGGCGGGCGCCCAAGGCCTCTAAGATCTGCACCACCAAGTCATGGGTCATGGGCCGGGGCACGTCTACGCCGGAAATTTTGATCTTGATGCTGGAGGCTTCCATAAACCCAATGACGATGGGGATCTGGCGTTCCCCATCTTTTTCCTTAAGCACGATCACCTGGTCCTGACGTTTCTCGTCGATAATGATGCGGGACAATTCTACTCTAATCATGGCTACTCCAACTTCTTTTTCTTTTTACGTTTCAATTTATTTTTACCTAAGATCATCCGCATTTCGTCCATGAACTGATTGACATCGCGGAACTGGCGGTAGACGGAGGCAAAACGCACGTAAGCCACTTCGTCCAGGGCCGCCAGCCGTTTCATGATCATTTCCCCGATGTCTTTGGAAAAAACCTCCTGGTCAAATTTCTTGCGTACGCCGTGCTCTATGTCGTCGACCAACTCTTCAACGTGTTCGACTGATACCGGCCTCTTTTCGCAAGCCTTCATGATGCCGTTTAAAATGCGGGTACGGTCAAAGGCCTGCCGCCGCCCGTCCCGCTTGACCACCATGAGCGGCAGCTGCTCGATGTATTCATACGTGGTAAATCGCTCTTCACATTTGGAGCATTTGCGCCGCCGACGGATCGAAGTACCGTCTTTGCTTAGGCGCGAATCCACCACACTGGTGTCTTTATAGCGGCAGGAAGGACAGCGCATCAGGCCTCTTTGTATATAGGGAACTCATCCGTCAGCTTTTGCACATCCCGACGGATGTCTTGCAAGGCGGCCTCATCGGCGCGGCTGGCAATGGCCCGCTCAATTAAGTCCGCGATAGCCCTCATTTGCGGCACACCCATACCGCGGGTGGTCACCGCTGGGGTGCCGATGCGGATCCCACTGGTCACCGTCGGAGGTGCCGGATCAAAAGGAATCAAATTTTTATTCACGGTGATTTGCACGTGGTCGAGGACGGCGGCCGCATCCCTACCGCTGATGTTCTTGGCGCGCAAGTCCACCATGAACAAATGATTGTCGGTGCCGCCGGTGACAATGCGAAAACCCTTCTGCGTCAGCGCCTCAGCCATGGCTTTGGCGTTCTGCAAGATATTTTTTTGGTATTGCTTAAACGCCGGTGCCAGAGCTTCCTGAAACGCTACAGCTTTGGCCGCAATGACATGCATCAGCGGTCCGCCCTGGATGCCTGGAAAAATGGCGCTGTCTATTTTCTTGGCAAACTCGGCTTTGCATAAGATCATGCCGGCCCGCGGGCCTCGCAACGTCTTATGCGTGGTCGTGGTCACAAAATGCGCGTGCGGCACCGGATCGGGATGCAGGCCAGCCGCCACCAGCCCGGCGATGTGGGCCATGTCCACAAACAGATATGCCCCGACCTTATCGGCGATGGCCCGAAATCTCCGGAAATCCATAAAACGCGAATAGGCGGAAGCCCCGGCGACGATCATCTGCGGCTTGTGTTCCAATGCTAGCTGCTCGATCTGGCCGTAATCGAGTTCTTCGGTCTTGGGGTCCACCTTATAGGAAACCACCTGATAGGTACGTCCGGAAAAATTGATTTTCAAGCCGTGGGTAAGATGCCCCCCACACGCGAGATCCAGGGCCAAAATCGTGTCCCCCGTCTTTAACACCGACATATACACGGCCATGTTCGCCTGTGATCCGGAATGCGGCTGCACATTGACATGCTCCGCCCGGAACAATTTTTTGGCGCGCTCAATGGCCAGGTTCTCGGCTACGTCGACGTGCTCGCAACCTCCGTACCAACGGGCCCCCGGGTATCCCTCGGCATACTTATTCGTGAGTACGCTGCCGGCAGCTTCTAGCACCGCCGCAGAAACAATGTTCTCCGAGGCAATAAGCTCCAGATTGTTGCGCTGGCGTTTGAGCTCTGCTTGTATGGCCAAAAAAAGCTCCGGATCAAATTTTTGAATGTGGCTCATAACCCCTTCATATATTTTTGTTCGATGTTTTTGACTTGGTCCACGCGGGGCTGGTGCCTGCCGCCCTCAAATGCGGTCGCCAACCAAACCTCGATGATTTCCCCGATTTCATTCTCGTCGACAAATTTTGATCCCAGCACCAGAATGTTGGCATCGTTGTGCTGCCGGGACAAGATCGCGGCTTCCTTATTGTAGGCCAAGGCCGCATAAGCCCCGGGGACTTTATTGGCGGCAATCGCATGGCCCACACCGCTCAGGCACAACAGTATGCCGCGGGCCCGCGGATCCTTGGCCACTTGCTGTGCCACCGCCAACGCAATGAGCGGATAATCACAGGGGTCTGGCGTGTGCGAGCCTACGTCGATCACGGCATGGCCCAGGGCTTTAAGCAACGCAACGGTCTTTTTCTTTAAATCAAACCCGCGGTGGTCGGCACCGACATAAATGTTCATAGCAAATCCACGATTTTATCCACCGCCTCCTTAATGGTCGTCAGGCATTCCTGGTATTCCGCATGGCCGCGGCCGATGGGGTCCGGCACATCCAGGTCGGTCTCATGCCCGCGGTCGTCGGCAAATTCTTTGAGCAGGTACACGCGTTTCTCGACGGAAGGGACCAGATCCAGCACCTGGGCCCGGTGACCCTTGGTCATCACGAAAATCAGGTCGGCCTTGCGCAGCATGATGCGCCCCACCGGACGGGAAATGTGCGCCGCCCCGTTGATGCCGTGCTCGCGCAGCACCGAAATGGTCTCATGGCTGGCCGGGGACTTAAAATACACCCCGGTGCCCGCCGACGTCACCTCAACATCCTCCCGCCCGATCAATTTGGCCCTCAGCAGATATTCCGCCATGACCGAGCGGCAGCTGTTGCCGGTGCACACAAACAAAATCGCCTTGCGGTTGACCGTGCGGTCCACGTCGGGTTGAGAAATCACCCCGTCGCGGATGACCACGGGTTTGCCCTTGGTAAAATCCACAATGGTGGAAGAGATCCCGAAATCGACCGGCCCTCCGTCGATGGCTAAATCCACCTGGCCGTCCAAATCCTCCAGCGCCTCCATCACATTGGTGGGGGCCTTTTTGCCTTCCAGGTTGGCCGAAGGCGCCGCAATGGTGCAGGCGGAATCCTCAACCAACCTCAGCGCAATGGTATGGTCGGGCATGCGGATCCCGACAGTCTCACCAATCGGTTCCCGGGCCGGCACAATAACCGTCAAAGGCCCTGGCCAGTATTTATCAATGAGCTTGTATAAGTCCGGCTGCGAATACGAACTGTAATTGTCAATGATGCCGCGCTGGGAAATCAATATGGAAAACCGCTTCTCCGGCGTGCGCTGCTTGACCTGGGTCAGCCGGGCCATGGCCTTGGGGTTATTAGCATCCGCCGCGATGCAATAGACCGTTTCCGTCGGAAAGACCACAAAACCGCCCTGGCGCACCACCCGGGCGGCCTCGGCAATCTTTTCCGGTTCCGGAAGAGTGGAATTGATGGTGAGGAT
>JAKFXC010000060.1 GCA_021731625.1 Candidatus Omnitrophota bacterium | reverse complement strand
ACGCGACGGACATTGAAAAAATGGAATCAGCGGTCACGATCTTTACATGCGGCAGCCGTTCATGATTATTTAACTGGATGGCGCTGGCCTCTGTGGCCGCGACCAGGGCCCGGTCCTCAAATTGCGTAAAATAATATTCCAGCTGCTCAAATCTCAAATTGTTCTCATCCAACGGACTGACCTGGCCATAAAGCAAAAGACGGGGTTTCAAGTAAAACCGCAAGGCCACGGGATTCACATTGTTAAACAACCCATGAAATTGCCAGGTGGATAAATATGGGGCATTGACTTTCCTTAAATAATCCGACTCGTCGATGAGCGCCGCAATGCTGTTGTGTTTTGGCAAATTATAAACCATGTAATCCCCGTCGTACGGGCTTGGTCGTGGGGCAGGTTTGAGGTCCCGGCTTAAATGGGCGTATACCTCCAGCGGCTGCACCGCCACCGCTAAAAAAAGCAATACCGGCAGGATTCCCCTCATGACCGGAACATGGCGCCAGGCCAAAGCCGTAAAAAATGTAAAACTCATCCCCATCGACAAATACGTCGTCGGAATGATGGTGTTTAAATCCTGCTTCAGAAAAAACCAGGCCCCTGCCGCGTGCACGCATCCAACATACAGAAGATATGGCCATTTGCGGTTTTTTTGGGAAAGGCCAAGCCCGGCTTCAAATACTTCCGCCACAAACAGGACAAACACCGGCACCATGATCAGCCATAAAAAAAATTGCATGTTGCGGAAATATTTAAAGAAGAACACATGGGTGTATAAAAACTGATGTACCGGTGCCGCGTCCGCCACGCTGATTAAATACACCGCCATCCCCCACAAAAATAAAAACACTGCACGACGGGTGATTCCCCCAAAAGCACCGACGGCGAGCACTATAAAGGCAAACAGCGGGATATAAAAATCCCCCGGACGCCTCTGGTCCAAATCGAAAAATGTCTGATCAACCAGCATGGGCGTGGCAATCCCTCCTTCGTTAATGACCTTGATACCTAAGCCGGCCGTGTTGGTAGAATCCGAACCCAGATGCCTCACCGGAGAGAGCATTTCGCCTTTGGCCGACTGCTGATACCACAGGAGGCCGGGGATGAGCGACACCGCTGTCAACACCGCACAGAGCAGCACAAACATTTTATGACTAGCGGCAAATTTGCGGGTAAATTGCCCTGCCCCGCTCCATGGCATGGGCGCGCCGGCATAGGCCAAGACAAAAGCCAGGGCCGCAGCCAGCAAAGCCGTCAAAAAATAAAATGGAATATACGTGATCATGAGTAGCATCACGCAAAAGGTCATGCCCAGCAAATGCATCTTGTTGGGAATCTGCCAGAACGCCGTCAAAAAGTAAAAAAACCATATGCCTGGCACCAGCATGAGCAGCAAATAGGTCTGAAACGGAAGGATGGATAGCGACGAGAAACTAAAAAGCATCAAGGCCAGGAAACTCGTCATGGGATGAAGAAACAACCGGCGGGCCAAAAAGTAAAACCCGGCAGCTCCCAGGAAAAAATAAAAACCCAAGAAGACCCGGTAGGCAACGGTATAACTTAGACCCAGCTTGTCCAGAACCACGATTATCCAAAACAACGGATTAAATTCGCCGATGCGGCGCAGATAGAATTCATTGACGGTGCCAAAGTCCCGGACCGGGTCCCATAACGGGAAGACCCCTCGGCTCATGCTATCTAGATAGAATTTGATGTGGTCGTAATAAGGAAGCGCGTCGTCGAGGAGTCCGGCCTTGCCGGTGAGGAAATGGCGGAAGGAAAAAATCCACGCCGCCGCGGCAATAAAAATAAGGAAATAGTAAACGCCGGGGACGCGGCTGACGGAGTTACGCATTATTTAAGAAGCTTAACAAAATTTGCGGCTGGAAGCGATGAAAATTGACCGGAACTTAAGAAACGCTGGCCAAACTGGAGTTTTCCTGAAGTTTGTGCGGCAGTTCGCTTAAGAAAGGCATGCTCGTCATTGGCCTGATCTCGATGATCTGGATGTCAAAACCTTTGAGTTGATTGAGTTGGGCGGGATCTTGCTGCGCCAAGCCAGACGAACAGGTACTTAAAAAAGCGACGGACCAGAATGCCTGAGAATTCATAGTTCATCCCGGCGATCTTTGATCATGTCGCTAAATTTGACAAATTGTTCCTGGGTCAAAATTCTCCTCACCTGCAAAATGGCATTCATCCGCTCATCCGCCATTTGATTGCGGAGCATTTTGAGCTGCCCGTGCAGGGCATCGATTTTGCTCATGTCCAGGTCTGTTTTCTTGAGCTCGTCGCCCATGGCCTGCATGGTCTGCCTCAAACGCTCGCCCAATGCCTGCCGGGTAACTTTATGTTTGGCCTTATTTTCTTTCAAAAGCACTTTCTGCTCTTCGCTTAAGGACAACTGGCCATAGATTTCCTCGATGCGCTGTTCCATGCGTTCCCTGACTTTTGGTCGGCCTCCTCCCCAGCCGCCTCCGCCGCCCCAAGACTCTGCCCGGGCGGTCGACGGCAACAGCAGGCCGGTCAAAATAAGCAGTGTCAGTATATGATTCAGTCGTTTCATGTGTTCCTCCTAACATTAATTAGGGTTACGGTATGTGTCCCCCTATAAAAAGTATGCCTCTATGCCGGCGTCGTCTTCACCGGGGGTATCTGTTCCCATGATATATGATAAATACGGCTGCCGCTGGGCAGTTGTCTGCTGCACCACTGCCGCTGTCACCAGCATTAAAATGAGACCCGTTGCAAATACCAACGGTCGCGCCAAAAACGACGGCCTGGTAAAAACCGGCCGCCGTATGTCCACGGTCGATGGCTGCGGCAACTTGGCTTTGATGCGTTGCCAAACAAAATCATCCGGCCCGCCGACTTTGCCGCCGGCAAATGGGGCCGCGGTTTCGCGCTGCACTTTTTGGGCAAACATACGGCACTCCAAACATTGCATCAAATGGTTCTCGACCGATTTGGCCTTTGCAGAGGGCAACTGCCCGTCGCCGTAATCCGTCATAATCAAATCCTGGACGTGTTTACAATTCATCGGTAATCACCTCCTTGCCTGCTTGAAGCATTTTCTCCCGGCCCCGTTTTAAACGGGTCCGCACCGTGTTTAAATTGACCTGCAAACTTTGAGCAATTTCAACATAGCTTAAGCCCTGAATATTGCGAAGCACCATGCAGGCCCGCTCATCGGGATTTAACAGGCCCAGCAGACGGTTGATTTTACCCTCCCGGTCCTCGCGTTCAATATTGGGGTGAACATTCACCGGGCTGGAGGCAAACTCCAGGGCCTGGTCCATGTCCACCCGGCCCTTGGTATCCCGCGTTCTCTTATTGAGCAAGTTGATCGCACAATTGACCGTGATCCGGTAGACCCAGGTCTTAAGCGTTGAGCGAAACAGGAAACTGTTTAACTTCTGGTGCACGATCAAGAAGACCTCCTGCACGATTTCCTCCGCGTCTTCCCTGGCTTCCACCATGCGGAAGGCCACGTTATAGACAAACCCAGCGTAGGCCCGGTAAATTGCTTCAAAGGCCTCAATGTCTCCTTGGGCAGCCCGCCGTAATATTTCTGCACTGACAATATCCATTCCCTTGTCCCGTAAAAACGGTTACGATTGGCTGCCGTAAACTACTTTCAGTTCTTCAACCGTCGGGAACTTGGCGTAAAATTCCCCTTGCGGCCCCACAAAACCCTGACCCGATTTTTTGAGCGTCACGGGCGTATACTTGCCCAGTCTATTAGGAATATTAATGGTGACTACTTCCGGGCTGGTCAGCGGCACCAGGTCGGAGGAATTTTGAACGATCATTGTGTCCGGCGCATCCACCACCTGATATCCCCTGGCCACAGGAACATAGTAGGCCCCGTCATAAACATAATAAACCCGGCTGCCGCGCCGTTGAATGATGCAATCGCGGGGAATGCTGTTGACAATGGCGCCAATGGGTGGGGCCACAAGCACGTAGCCGTGCGGCGCCCTTCGATAATACCTCCCGTCAGCCGCATAAAATCTGTCTCTGCCGAATGAAAATGAAATGTGCCCGTGCGGCAAAGAAAGCACAACACTGTTCGGGGGATACCCGCGTCCATGCCCACGATGGTAGCCATGATCACGATCATGGCTGCGGTAGGTATGGCCACGGTGGTCACCAAAATAGTCACCACGGTGGTCGCCACGATGGTTATAGCCCCAATGGTGCCGGCCGCCATCGGCCTGGGCCAAGGAAGGTAAAATCAATCCTGCCGCCAGCATGGCGGCCAGGGTAAGCCTTTTGGACATGTGTATGGGGTCTTTCATAAGCATCTCCTTCTATGGAAGTTGAGGGCTGCGAACCTATTTTCGCAGTTCTCACTTATTTAGACAATGCCCAGGCCCAAAAAGTTTCACTATTTTTGAAATATCGTGTAAGGATAGATTCCCGAGGAATGGCCATCGTTCCAGGTGATGCCTATAGCGTAATTGCCCAAAGGGAGGATTTCTTTGGCGGCAATGTCCGGCCGGATTGCGGCTAGGTCAAGTAAGCTTTTTCCACTCAGTTCGTTGACACATAAGGCGCAGCGGCACAGGGCCCGCAGATCTCGGTTTTTAAACGTTACTTCTTTGCCATCAGCAAACTTCAGCCCAACAGATTGGGCGTCGAATCGGATCTGCGGCAGCGTTTGGCTGGCCAGGGCCTGGATCTTAATGGCTTCCTGCATGGCCCGGCTTGCCGCTTCCATATACGTATGCAGGTTAAGGCTAGGCAGCAAGGGGATCTGCGTCAAAACCCTTACCCCGAAACGCTCCTGCACATCCGTGGCCCCGAATAAAAAATGTTTCTTTTGGCAGTCATCGCAAACAAAATAAGCCATATTGTCAACAATGCCCAAAATCGGCACCTGGACTTTCTCAAACATCAAAATGCCCCGGGCCACATCCACCAGCGACAGCGTTTGGCGGGTGGTGACAATCACCGCTCCGGTCAAACGCACCGATTGCGTGATTGTCAGTTGCACGTCGCCTGTCCCTGGCGGCATGTCCACGATCAAATAATCCAGCTTGCCCCAGTCGGTTTGAAACAGCAATTGCTGGATATAACGCGTGACAATAGGCCCGCGCATCACAGCAGGCGCATCCCCCAATAAAAAGCCGAAGGACATGAGTTTAAGTCCTTCGGCTTCGATGGGCTTGAGCATTTTAAATTCATTGGCCTGCAGTTGGGCCTGCGGCAAATGAAACAAGGTGGGCAAGGAAGGCCCGTGGATATCGGCATCCAAAATCCCGGTCTTAAACCCTTGAGCAGCCAGGGCCCTGGCCAAACCGGCGGCCACCGTAGATTTCCCTACGCCCCCTTTGCAGGAGGACACCGCAACCACATGGCGGACATCCGAGAGTCCAAATGAATTAGTTGCTTGTGCCATTGGTTTGTACATCCCCGGCTGGTTTCTCGATCTGAGCTCCGACCGCCGCACCGCTGGCTCCACCCACGGCACCGCCAATAGCCGCTCCCTGCAACGGATGCCCGCTTTGGTACCCGATGATGCCTCCCACTGCCGCCCCTAAAACCGCGCCGATGCCAGCCCCTTCGGCTACCCTGGTCTTATTTTGGGCGCAACCGCTTAAGATCAATGTCGAAGTTAAAAGTAAAATAACTGTTGTGGTTCTCATAAAACCTCCTTTAAATGAGCCCCTGACTTGCGGAGCTTGTTTAGAAAGAATGTTTGCGGCATAGATCCTGAAACGCTTATCGAGCAAATATTCTGTCTAAGCGAACGCCACGTCAGCCGGGCGTACTTGGCCCACATTGGGCCACGTACAGATTTTTCGGCCGCCCAGCCGAAAAATCTGTATTCCTTAATCCCTTTTATGTTTTACGCTCTTAATCTCTTCCTCAAATGTATGTTCCCCCACCAAAAATACCTTTCCTAGAAATGGCCCAAACAAAAATCCCAACGCCGCCACCACTGCACCCACGCTCACAAAAGCCATAGCCGCTATGAACACCTTCCCCAGAACGGTTTGCGGCTCATAATTTGCCCCTTGGGCAGTGGCGATCATGCTCATAAAATAAAAGGCGTCGCTCCAGGGCATATGTTCAATAAAATGAACCCCGATGGTGCCGACCGTCATGACCAAACAAATCAGGATGCAGGAATACGCGGTGCGGAAATAGGAAGAATGGTATGGATGTTTAGGCATAGGATCATCAAGCTATCAGAAAAATCTTACCTTGCAAAGACTTTTAACGTGCGCCGGTAAAGCAGGATGCCGATCGTTCCGTAAATTGTATCAAAGAAGACATCCACACCCCGCCCATGACGCCCCGGCACAAAAGTCTGATGCCATTCGTCAAAAGCCGCATAAACCAGGACCCAGCACATTAAAAATAGAATGGTCCTAAATTTAATGGTCCCGCCGCTCTTGACCCAGGCCCTGGCCCACAACAACCCTAACATGGTGTACTCCACCAAATGCGCGAATTTATGCGCCACAAAATCCACCGTATCCGTCGGCATTTGCGGCAAAGCCACTCTCGGAATCGACGAAAGACAAAAAATGAGCAGCATCCACAAAAATAGCGGAATATAACTGGTTTTAGGCATTTTTAATTAAGCGGATGAGGGTCTCGGGGGAATATTTGTTCCAGAGCCGTTCAAAGCGGGATTCCGCCTTTTGAACCTCTCGCTTTTGCCGTTTAATGATTTTTTGAGGAATTCTTTGCCCGGCTTCCCTTAACTGGACCAGCTGTTCTTTCATGCTTAAGGCATCTTGGCGCTCACCCAAAACATCCTGGAATTTCTCGAGCAATGCCACGATTCGATGCAAATCTATTTTATAGAAATTTGCGGTAAATTCGCAAGCATATCTTAACTTTTTGAAACTAATGCGGACTTGGTGCAGGTCTTTGCGGCGGATCCTTTTTCTCTGCCAGCGGAGAAATTTTTGAGCCTCCGCCTCCAGCAAATCTTGAGCGTGATGATTGTCCTTAAGATCCTTCAGGATCAATTCTTCGTTGTGCCCAAAAATCCTCTTGTACCAAGACGACTTAAGAGTGCCTTTCAATTCCTTGCGAGCCATGCTGCGACGAACAAAGACCAGTGATCGTATTTCCCTCTCTGGAACACGTTCCCACATAATGTCCCAATTGCGGGCCTTCCCCATCTTGTCCCGAGCCTGTTTCAGCCGATCCTTAAGGAGCGTGGCCTCTTGGACGTTAAGATAATCTTCAAAAAATTTAAGTCCAAATGCCACCCTCATGGCCGCCACCCGCACATCATGCACGGTTGCGGCCCCCGCGGCGTGAACAACCCTGGCGGTGTCGCGCTGCAAACGCTGAAATTCAACCCTCAATGTCTGCGCGGCAAAATCCCGATTGGATTTAGGCATACAAAATAATAAACCCCTTAACAAATCTTGCCAAGGGGTTTAAATACCGCCGATCCAAGGGCTATTGCAGGACAGAATCCCGTTGGATCTGATCACGGCGAATATCGTATTCGCGCTGATCAATCTTTCCAGCCTTCAAATCATCATCTATTTTCTTTTTTTCCTGATTGGCGTGCCATTCATACCCGGCCCCTGCTCCCACCGCTCCGGTGGCGCCACCGCCCCAAAATGAAGGGCTGCAACCGGCTGCCAGCACTGCCGTCGCCGCGGATAAACTGATCCACATCATTTTCACATTCATATAGTCTCCCTTACCTGATTCCAGATTAAATGCTATTTCACCGCATCCCGGACCGTGTCTGCGGCATCGCGGCCCATTTCCTTCAAATCTTGGCCAGCCGCCCTCACGTCGGAGCGCAAACTTTCACCTGCTGGTCGAGACGATGGTTTGATAACCAGCGCATACACCACCAAAATCACCACAATAACAGTCAGAGCACTCATGGGCCCATAGCCCCAAGCGCGGCTGTACGGCCAGGCGGGAAACGCCCCAATGACTAAAATGAGAAGCACTAATAATACCATCTGATCCGTTGTCATATATCCTCCTCCCGTTTATACTCTTGCACGTTTTAAAGGCTTAAGGCAATGCGATTGTTGTGTATGCCCGACATAGCTTCTGCGAAACTTGCCTGCATGTCTTCCAGGGTCTTAAGACGCGTGATTGTCACATTGCTTTGGGTCAGCTTAATTTTATACCCTGTCTCTTTCCTGATCGTGTCTTCGATCTCAACCATGGTGGTGCGCTTAGGATCGAACTTGATTTTTCGATATTCGATTTTATCGCCGCTGGACGCGGAGGTCCTCGAAGCAGGCAAATAGATGGTCCCGTTGCTAAAATCCACTGCAAAGGCAATGATGCCGGGGATCAAGAAAAACAACAAACCGATGGCATCCAGAATGACGACTCCGGCATCCAAATGCCCGGCCTTCTGCCCTCGACGCTCCGGGTAAAGCAGGGTCCCGCATCCGGCCAATTGAAAGACCAGAATGGCCGTAATCACATGGTGCATCCCTTTGTTCAACGGCCTATCCATAGCTCACCTCCTCATTGGTGGTGGCTTGCTGCATCGCATCAATGTGGCCATACGTTTTTTGTGAATTGTAAACCACGGCACACAAAGCGATGCAGGCCAAAGTCACAAAAAATGGGAATATGCTCACCAGCAAATCCTTGCCGGTGAAAATGAGCCCGATATTAAAAAGGATCAGCGCCATACGGGCCTCGGACACGCCAAATTCATTGACGCTGATTTTAAAATTATTGGTGATGGCGAAATCCAGGAAGGCATGCACCATAAACCCGGCGCAACAAGCCAAACACAATAAGACCAATGGCAAAAACGAGGCCGGCAATAAAAAGGAATAGCCCGTGATAATGGAGCAGAGGAAAATAAAATCTAGGAAATGGTCCATGTAAAAGCCCCATTTGATCAAGCCCGTACCGCGCAGGCGGCCCACGGCCCCATCCAGCATATCGGTGACATACTGTAAAAAAATGCCCGCGCTAAAGAGCGCCATCCAGCGCATGTCATGCTGGGCCAGGTACCCCGCCGCAATGATCACAATGGACCACAACACGGTCATTAAGGTCAGGTGAACGGTGCTCATCTGGGCAGGGACCACGGGCAACAGGGCGGCAATGAGTTTTTTCTCATACGGCACAAGGAAGTGCACCAAATGCTTTTTGTCGCCGGCGAAGGTTTGTTTTTGGAACAACGTGGCAATGCTCATAAAGGGTACTATACGCATAGCAAAGTGAATCAGAGGTTAAAGGGAAATTAAATAATCTTAATTCGGCGGGTGCTTCCTCTCGAGGTTTTTGGAATAAGGGGTCACAATATTATACTTGGCACATAAGGCATTGATTTCGTTGATGATCGCTTCATTGTTTTCTTTGTATTTCAATTGGCCGATGAGATGATAAATTTTATGGAAAGCCCATTGGCGGGCAATGTCTTTGTCTCCCGGCAAAGCGTTGGTCAAAGCATCATTGACGATAAACTCTTTCGTCTGGCCTAAAGCATCCCCCAGCACCTGCACAAAAAACCTGTCTTCCATGCCATAGGTCCCGTAAATGACAAACTCCGAGCCCTTAAAGAAATCCGGCAGGTTTTGCGGAAAAACTTCTTTGCCGTTTAAGCCGCTTACATGATAACGCAAATGCAAAAGCAGCGGGTCTCTGATCTCATCATAAAGCTTGGCAACTTCTTTGCTGATGGCGTAATCCCGATCGGTAAACCGTGACCACCCCCGATTCTTATACGCCACGAAGTCCAACATATACCGGCTAATACTCACTCCGCCCCCAAAGGCAAAGATACTTACTTTGCCGTTATTAATTTTAGACACTTCATTAATGACCTGGCGGGAATTGATGATCCCGCGGGTGGGAAAGCCGTCGCTTAAAAGCACGCGGTACGACGGAGTAAACGGCGTTTTGGTATTTAAGCTCATCTGCACCGCATTGTAAACGTCGGTGGTGGCCCCGGATTTTAGTTCCGCCAGAAAAGCGGCGGCCTTTTTGATGTTTTCCGGCTGGGCGCGGAGCGACACCTCGCTTAACGGAATGGTCTTTGCCTTAAAAATGATGATGTTAAAGAAATCGTCTTTATTCAGATGGTTTAAGCTATAGAGGACGGCCTCTTGAAATTGGGCCAACCGCGTCGCTCCGATACTCTGCGAGGCATCCACCAAAAAAATGATTTCCTTGGGGATGACCGGAAAATTCATGGTGGCATCGCGCACTTTCACCAAGAGCTTAAAATATTTCTGCCCCGATTGCGGGTCTTGGTATTTGTAAAGCTCATACGCCAAGGTGGTGCCCGAATCCACCGCCTTGGACTTGCGGCTGACCCCCCAGGAGCTTTTCTGCATGATTTGAAATTCTCTTTGGCCATTGGCAGCCTGCACCGGGGCAGCCGGCGCCGTCTTCACCGCAATGTTGCCTTTATCCAGGAAATTTGGAGAGATGTCCTCGCCGGAAATGATGATCGGGGCCCCGGAAGCGAATTCCTCATGAGGCACTTCGCCGACTTCGACCAGGTTCCGGCGGTCTGAGCGCCGAACTTTCTTGGTCACTACCAGGTCCGTCATTTGCGGTTTCTTCAGCAGCTGCGCCGGGGTCGAAGAAATCGCCGGCGGTTCATCGTTCCTTTGCACCGCGGAGGCAATGTTGTCCTTGACCGCCTCCTGGGATTCAATGGACGGTTCCAGGGTCTTGGTCTGGGCAAAGGGGTTTTCGGGCTGGGCGGTCTTTTCAGAAGCGTTCACCTTAGACTGCGGCGCGTCGTGCCGCAATTTTTCCTCATTGGTGATCTTGACGTGGATGAATTTTTCCGGGGGCTGGACCACGTACGCGTTGGGAACGACATGCACAAAAAAGCTCCACACCATAAACCCTACGTGGGCAAACAGCGAAAGGAGCAGCGAAAAATAAATCCTCTTCCTAATTACTGCCCGCATGCAAAGCCATTGTCCTTTCCTGGGCCTGAGCGCTCTGCGCTGTATCCTTATACTTCTCGGTGACTTCCTGATAAATCTTTAAGGCCTCTGTCTGGCGGTTTAAATTCTCCAGTGCCCAGCCGGCCCGCACCAAACTTTCCGGCACATAATAATCGTCGTCGTAAATGGTGACAATCAGCATAAAGAATTTGAGCGCCGACTGCCAATCCGCCACCGCCCCCGCCACATTGCCCAGCTCAAAGCGGGCCCGCAGCGTGATGGTATTGTCTTCGGGGTTCTCCTCGATGGCTTTTTGCAGTTCTGCCTTGGCTTCGTCAAATTTGCCAGACTCCGCCTGGACCATGGCTTTGCCGATGTGGGCGGCGCCGGTGTACATGCTTTTCGCCGGTGCCGCTAAAACCAAATCATAATTTTTCAGCGCTTGCTCCATGTCCTTGAGTTCACGCCAAGCCTCGGCTTTAAAATAGGCGGTGGAGCCTTCAATTTGTCCGGGAAAATATTGCTCCGCCTTCTGGGCCACGCGCAGCACGTCGCTCCATTTCTCTTGCCTCAAATATTGATCGCACACCCACAAGTAGGTCTGCATTTCCAGATTGTTCTTGTCAATCTCGGTGATCAAACGGTCAAAAAGCTGAGCTGCCTGAGCATCATTTTTACGGGACAACTGAATGGCCGCGGAATTCTTTAGGGCAGAAACGTACACCGCCTGCTCATCGCTTCCGGACGCCACTTTTGAATAAGACTCCAGCGCCTGGTCGGTATTTCCCAAAAGCTGTTGGTTATATCCCAGTAAAAAATAAACCGCCTGGGGCCGTTTGAGGGCAGAGGCCCGCAGCGCCTGCACCTGTAAAAGACTGACGGCCTTCTCGGCCTGATTGGTTTTTCCGTAAAGGTCTGCCAGCAGCAGCACGCTGGCGTCCAAATACCCCCCGTCCGGATAGTTTTTGATATATTCCTGGGCCCGCGCAATGGCTTGGGTCTGGGCATTTAGCTTCGCATCCATCAAGGCGGCATAATACAAGGCCTCTTCTTTTAAACTCCCCTGGGCCTCGCTGCTATAAAATTTGAAGAAAAGCTCGCCGGCCTGGTCGTATTTGCCCGCCTCCCGGCGGGCGTGGGCCAACCCCAGCAAAGCGGCCCCGGCAAAATTCGAACCGGCATGATTGTCTTTGACCTCGGAAAAAAATTGGCCGGCTTTTTCAAAATCCCCCAGGCCATAATAGCTTTGGGCCTTTAAAAATGCCGCCTCATCTGCCCCATCGGTGCCTGGCTCCAGGGCCTCCAGTAAGCCCGCAGCTTCCGGGAATCTTTTCTGCCTCAGTAAAATGTCCGCCTTCTTTAAATCCACTTTACGTCTGTCTGCGGCCTTAAGGTCAGGCCAAGACCACATTTTATTTAACAACGCCGCAGCTTCCTCATACCGTTTCAGCTCTATCAAGGCCTTTGCAGCGGAGAAATGGATGTCAAAATGACTGCCGACTTCCTTAATAAGGTTAGCATTGCTGTTATACTCAGCCAGCACTTGTTCAAATTGGCCCAAGTTCGAATAGCCCAGCAAAATATTCGCCAACGCATCTTTGGTAATCTCCAGCGTGGCATATTTTTCTACGATCTGCCGAAGCACACTGATGGACCGCTCGTACTCCCCGGCCAGAAAATGGGTTTCCCCAAGCTTAACAATCAAGTACGCCTTCAGGGTGTGTCCGTCGGCGGCCTGGATCGCCTGGCCATAACTTTCCACAGCTTCCTGATATTGGGCATTCTGGCTATAAATTTCTCCGGCTTCCTGGAGGGCATTGGCCGTGTTGGTGGAAACCCCCTCGAGCTTGGCGGCCTTTTGAAAATAGTTTAAAGCGGAACTCCAGTCCCCTTTGCCACGGAAGGATTTGGCCAGGTAAAAATAAAATGACTGCAACACCTGCAGCTGGTCCTTGAAACGCTCCTCAAAATTGACCGAACTTAATTCCTGGATGGCTTGGTCGTATTGTTTTTGGCCAAAGGCGATCTGGCCCAGCCGCAGCACCGCGGTGGGGAAATTCGGCGAATCCGGGTAATGTTTTTTGATGGTGCCAAACGCCTCGGCGGATTTAGGAAAATCCTGGATGATAAAATAACTTTCGCCCAGGCCTAAATACGCGTCCTGCAGGGACGGGCTTTGCGGAAACTCGGTGATGAATTTTTGGTATTCGGCCACCGCCATCTCGTTTAACCCGCGCATGAGCAAGCCCTGGGCAAAATCCAACTGTTCCATTTCCCTTTGGGATTCCTGCGCCCAGGGATGCATCGGGGCCCCGGCGCCAAGGAGCAACACCGCAGCCAGCATAAACCAAATCCTCATTCTCGGTCATCTCCTTTAACGGTCGAAAATGCCACATCGGTGATATTCGCCCGCATGCAGGCATCCAAGGCCTGAATGATGTATTTATGGTACGCCATGGCGTCGGCCCGGATAATGACCTGCTGGTTGGGGAACAATTTGTACACCTTGGCGAGCATGGCCTCCAGAGCGCTGCCATCGAGCTCTTGCTGGTTTAAAATAAACCGCCCTTCCCTGGTGACATTGATGATCAATTTCCCGGCGCTGGGCAAGGATTCCGTGGCGGCGTTTGATTTGGGCACGGTGATGTTGACTTGCGATTCCATTTGGTTAAACACCGCAATGATCATAAAAAACATCAGCGCCCAAAAAGCGATGTCCACCATCGGCGCCAGCTGGATCTGCGGTCTTATTTTTTGATACTCCGAAACGTCGAATTTAAACATGCGGCCCCCCATCGATCTTTATAATTTTTCCAACATCCGGATGGTTTCCGTGGTGTACATTTCAATCACCGTGGTCAATTGCTGCACCCGGCCGCGAAAATAGGAATACGCCATAAGCACTGGAATGGCGACAATCAAACTGGACGCGGTGGCGACCATGGCTTTGGAGATACCGGCGGCGAGCAAGGTGGTCTTGACAGCAGCCGACTGCAGCGGCACCGCATGGAAGGCCTGGATCATCCCCAGCACTGTTCCCAGCAACCCCAAAAGCGGGGCCACCGCGACAATGTCGGAGAGGTAACTCAAATTCTGCCAAAGGTTGCCGATCTCGATGCGGGCCTGGTGCTCGACGGACTCTTTCACATCAGTTTGCCCTTTTTTGAGTTTATCCAAACCGGCCAAAACGATGCGGGCAATGATGTTGTTGTTTTCCTTGAGGCACATGACCCGGGCATCTTTCAAATTTTTCTCTTCCAGTTTGCGGGTTACCTCCTGAAAGAATCGCCTGGGCGTCAGCTTTTCTACTTTCAAGTTCCAAAAATCATAAATGATGATGGCCCCGGCAATGATCGACAAGATCCCGATAACAATCATGACCATGCCGCCGGCCACCAGGGTCTGCCAAAGCGTCATCTCCGTGCCACTGGGGTCGACGGTCGCGGCGAAGGCCTCGGATGACCAAAGGCACACCATAACAAAAGGGCTCATTATGCGCATGTGTTCACTCCTTGTTCTAGATTAAAACTGATTTTATCCGGATGGGATTATAACAGATGAGGCACAATTGCAGAAGAAAATATCTCAGAGTTCTCGGCGATTTCCTTAAATCTCTTTAAATCTTCCTCCAATTTTTGGTGGGCAGGATCCGCTGTGGATTCCAATTTAAACACAAGCTCCGTGCGGTCATGATCCAGGGCATTTAAAATCACTTGACCCTTAGTTTCGATCTCACCGCTGCTGCTGTGCCAACGGATGCGCCGATTCCTTTGAACTTCCACGATTTCGGTGTTCCATTGCCGGTCCTGCGCCAAAGTATTTTTGATGAAACTAGGGAGTACCCCTAGATCAAAGAGCTTAAACACGGTTTGGGTGGAATTTTTGATAATAATGATGCGGCTTAAATTCGACATGATCTACCTCGGGGTTATTGACATCCGCGTAAGAAAAAGACGAGCAATAGGATCGGCAAGGGGACCCCTAGCAGCCATAAAACTGCGACCCAACGGCCTTTCCCCTCAATATTATTCGGTCGCATGTTCAAAATTGTACCAGATCATTTATGAAAGAAAGATTAAAATAGCATTAAGTCCCCAAAAAATAACCCCTGCGGTGTTGCTCGCAGGGGTTATCAAGAAAAGGCCCGTTAGTAGGACCGTGATTTTCTTAGTTTACAGCTTAACCACGTTTTGGGCTTGTTCTCCTTTGGGGCCGGTGGTGATGTCGAACTCAACCGCCTGACCTTCGGCTAACGATTTGTAACCTTCACCTTGAATTGCGCTGTGGTGAACGAACACATCTTTGCCTGACTCTGGAGTAATGAAGCCAAAACCTTTTTGGTCGCTGAACCATTTTACTGTTCCTTTTGCCATTACTTTACTACCTCCTTTTCCTGTGAATTTTGAGTAAATAACGGCAAAATAAAAACCGCAAGGCATTTAAACCTTCTCGCCTTACGGCTTTACGGTGCTTCTGCTATATTTACTACGCCCATAGTATGCCTCATCACCCTATATTTGTCAAATTATATTTGTTCTGCCGCGTTCATTGGCAAGGCGACTCCGATTTGATATATGGAAGTCCGGGCCCGAGTTCTCCCGGTTTCTTCGTCTGCAATTGTCCGCCTGTAGAAATGACAAATGATTCTTTATGGGACCAAATCGAGTGTGCTATGAATGTGTATCCATCTTCTTTCAAGTTGCAGCGAATGTAATACATGTCCTTATTCTGATCGCACTCACATGTGTCTAGATAAGCAGGCGCTGATTTTGTTAAATCCGTCATGTTAACGGGATACTGCCCGCTATGCTTCTTGGCATAATTTTCCGCAGCCTGGGCAAGCTTTTGAATGAGCGCTTGGACTTTTGGTTCCACGACCTCCTTGCCGTATTTCTGGGACTCCTGCCCGGAACGATTCACGTCTTGTTCTGTAACAACAGTCTCGCTGACAAGATCCCCTTGTGGATTAAATTTTTTTGATACTATGTTCTTTTGCATATCCAGGACACGTTCCTCCCGCAGGTGACCATCCGCGTCAAAATACTGCACTTTTTTTTGATCGCGATCGACCTTGTAGGTGGACATTCCCTTGGGCAAATGATTGGCATTATAAAAGAGAACAAACTCCATACGGTCAAATTTTTGTCCGGCTTCCGAAGTGTTAGACGGAGCTGCTCCCCACGTCGGGCTGGATAAGACAAAGCAGGTTAAGATGAGTATTTTTCCACAATAATTCGGAATAGATTTCATCATTCTTACTCTCCTTTGATGCCAACTATGACTTCAACATTTTTTCGATTCTTTCGCCCCCCACGTACAGACCTTCAATGACGACGATGCCGTCTTTAACTTTGACGGCCAACCGAGCATCTTGAGCGCCGCGCCTGCTGCGTTCTCTATAGAGCTGCTCGGCCTGAGGAGCAGCCTTTTCTTCCATATAATAGCGGTCCAGGGGCAATTGCAGGATAACCTCATTGCCGGAAACATACCCCACCTTTGCCGTTATATAAGACCGGCCGTTGGGCTTTTGGATGGTCACTTGGGTAATTTTTGCCAGGCCATGTTCATCGACGGCAAGCAGGGCGTACACTTTTTGGCCAAACCGCAAATTGACTCCGCTCGGGGTGGGCGCACGATTTGCCTCAATGCCCAAAGCCACGTATCGCCCGCGAAAAGCATCATAGGGATCCACCGGCGCCGTTTTAAACCAAAACAACTGGCCTTCTTTTAATACCAGTTCCCTTTTTAAGATCATGGACATTGGCACCGCGAGTTGAACAATGGCTAAAATGGCAAATAAACTTAAGATTTTTTTGTTCATGCCTTCCCCCTTTTCCGGCGAAGCACCATGACATTGGTGAATAGAAAGCCTAAGCCCACGAGGATAAACACCAGCCCCTTGACCATAAAACTCACTTCGCTGTCAAAAAACCTGGCAAGGATGAGGGCAGCCAACATCACCATGCCGGTATTGATGACGCCCAAGTTATAGCTCTTAATTCCACTTAAGATGCGGGCCACGCTGGCCGTAAATAAAAACACATTGCAGAGAAATAACGCGTAATCGACGGACACAGTGGCAAACATATATGCAAAAATTGTCACCACAGGCAAACCTACAAATGTGGCTGACATCAAACCCCGGCGTCGGGCGTAGGCATAGCTCATGAGCAGGGCGGCGCCAATCATTAACACGGCCAAAATATAGTCCGCTATATTCTGCCCCTGCGGCACATTCTGATGCGTATAGTAACCATACTGGCCGACACTCTGCCAGGGGAATCGAAACGTGAGCATAAACATCATGACAAAAATTGCCAGGCCGCCGAAAACCCGCAACTCCCGCTGCCAGGCGGTGGTCACTTTCTTAAACTCCCAGGTCCCAATCAAATAAAATAACGTGAAGAGACTGGAATACATGATAATCCAACCTCCCGGCCAAGCCCTGCCTAAAGTAAAGCCTGCCTCAATAGCAATGCTGATGGCCATAACCATGGTCAGGAGCGAAGACCGGATCGCGTATTTTTCCTGTTGCACAGCCCAGACAAAATGCGGCACCACAACGCCTAAGAGCGGCCAAAACAACATGCCCTGCCCGGAAGGGTCCCAAAAAGAGCTTGACTTAACCGCCCAGGTCGCAATACCCCCGACGTAAATAGCTGCCGGGATGCTAGCCTGCATAAGATAAACCAAGGGAACAATAAGCAGCATCCATGACAAGATAAAGTCCGTGGTATCCCAGGTGATGTTGTACGTTTGGCTGATGAGGGCCATGGAGGCGCCCACCATAAGGGTTAAAAAAGTGGCCGTGCTCTCTTTGAGAGCGTCGGACAACGGCCGCTTCCACAGAACCCAAAGAGCCAGACCCTGCGCCAGGATCAGCGGCAAAATGGAAAGCACCGTCCTCGTCGGCCGAGACCACTGTTCCCAGTTATGGCCGACCAGAAGAATGATCCCTAACCCTATAAATAAGGCGCCTAACACCCCACACAGTACAATCACAAACCACTTTTTGTCCGCCGTTTTGATGTCTCCGTAATGTTCCCGAAGCTTGTCGGCAGCCGTTTCCGAAAGAACGCCTTTGCTGACGAGTTCGGGTAGTTCCTGGTAAAGCCATTGCACCGATTTTTTAGCGGGCATGCGCCCCTCCTTTTTGGGTGAAAAAGCCTATCCATTGCACGAGAATCCCAGATAATTCCCTCTTCTTGTCCTCCGGCAGTGCTTGCGTTAAGTCTTTGAGCCGCTGGGTATAGCCAGGCCAGACTTTATCCAATAACTTGGTGGCCGCCGGTGTGATGCGTATCAATTTGATGCGACGATCGGTTGCGGTGCCGCCTAAAGTGATCAAGCCTTCCCTCTGCAATTTTTCTAAGACCCGGCTCATATTCGAAGTGCTCACCAAAAGGCGCTGGCTTAAATCGCCTTGGCGCATGCCTGCTTTTCCGCCGTGGTGTTTAAGGATCATGAGCACATTGAATTTTGCCGGCGTCAGTTGAGATTTGCTCAAATAGCCGGACATGTCGTCGAAGAGATAGCTGTAAATGAGCGCCAGCAAGTACACCACTTCCTCGTTGATATTGCCCTTGCCGATGTCCATCCCAAATGGTTTCAAAGCATCCATGTTTACTCCGTTTATTGTTGCGCGAGCGCGGCAATAGTTCTATTGAGGCCAAAAATCACCTTGGCCATTTTTTCATAGTCTAAGGTCTCAGCGGTGTCGCTCATTTGATGGTAATGTTTGCTGCGCAAATACGCCGTGTCGGTCACCATCACCGCCGGGTACCCCAGCTGCCAGAATGACCAATGGTCGGAAAAATTGACTCCCGGGACAAATTCAGGTGAGGCGACGGCCTCCATCGGAAAATATTCGTTTTTGGTAAAATCCCTATGGATAAAATCCACCAGCTTTTTGGACTTAAAATTGCCGACCAGGGCGATGAAATTGGCTTGATTGGGGTAAAACGGACCGAACAAGGGAGGGTATTTTTGGGAGAACCGCTGATCTGAATAAAACCCAAGCATCTCTAGGATGATGGCGCCTTTTACTTTGATGCCTTCTTGTGACAACTTCTTGGCAAATACCAGGCTTCCCATATTGTCCGTCATAAAGAAAGGCGGCTCTTCGTTAACAAAAGCGGCCAGCATAACCGGTGTTTCTAGATGTTCTGCCTTCAACATCCGCGCCAACTCAAGCAATCCCGCCACCCCACTGGCATTATCATCCGCGCCGGGGTTAAAGCAGGAGTCGTAATGGGCGCCCACCACAATGTACTCGCCAGTTGGGCTCTCCCCGGTTTTGACTATGATATTTTTATACGTGGTCCCATCGATCGTATAGGCCTGTTCTTGGATTTTATAGCCCCTTGCCTCAAACTCTTCCTTTACATAATCCGCGGCCTTCTGCAAATTCTCATAATGGGCGTAGTTCCTGGTTCCAATGTGCTGGCTTAAAACACGCACGTGTGCTGCCAGTTTTTGAGCCAACGCAGGTTGGTCCTTAAAATAGGAACCCTGGTTTGCCGGAGACCTCCAGCCGTAAGTGGTGGCTATAACGGCGCCAAAGGCAATAAACGCGGTCGTGGCTATCCGCTTGAAGATCCTAAAAAGTTCCCTTTGCGATTTAGTTGACATATCAACCTCTTGCTGTCAAAGGTACCATGAGAAGGTCGACATGTCAAGTTTATTTTTGAGTCCAGGGATTTGGCTTATGAGGGCTTGCTAGGATTCGCTTTTGATCAGCTTCTTGATGTGGTGGCGTTGGATCTGGTTGGGCTCAAATTTTTTATTAAACCAGCGGTTGACGGTGACAAACGTAACCCCAAGCATCTCAGCAAGTTTACTCTGAGATATCTTATTTTCCAATCTATAGTCCTCTAATTTGCGCAATAACTTACTCATAACTATGTATCATTATATATCATAATGTACTAGACTGAGTAGTGATTTTTGTTTCTTTTTATATCATTCTGTAACTGCTTATATCCTATTTAGTTGTATTCCGGAAAATGCCTGCGGCGCTCTTTGATTACTTCTTTGGGTCGGGAGTAAAAGTTGTCTGCTTGGGTGTTGGGATTTCGATTCTTCCCACGACGTCGGGGAGAGTGTCCTTGAAGACTTCTTCATTCACCAATCCGGCGGTATCTACAAAATACCAGCGCTTTCCCTTGTCCTCGGATATGGCCATCAAATGGCTTTCTTTTGTGATCATGCCCCCGGGAGCCTTGATTTTGACCGTCTCTGGAATAAGGACGTAAAGTTTTCCGTTGATGTCGCTGACTTGGCCGGGCGTGCCGATCGTCGCAGAATCGTAAAAGAACCCCTCTTTCTTCATCTGTGCGTCCATCTGCCTCATTTGTGCGAGGGCTTTATCTTTCCCGACCATATGAACGACCTTTGGCAGAGCGTAATCTATGAGGGTGTTAAAATCGCCTTTCCGCATAGCCTCAGACATTTTTTGGGCCTCGCGGCGAATGGTATCGGCAAAATCCGCACTGTGAAGGATTTGAGCTTCATAAAAATACAGTATGAGCATCAACGCGCCTATACTTACGCTGCGTATTATGGGGTTCATGCGCAATTCGCACCTTATTTTGGATGTCCCGTCTGGGACGAGTTTCACAGCTGGCTAAAGACTGAACCTCTTATAGGCATCTTATGAACTACGACAAGCCATCCTTATTGTCAATGGCATCCTGCAAATAACCTAAAACGATCTTAATCATTTCCTTAACTCTATCATTACAGTTTTTGAATAACATTATGTCTAAAACATTGTCCCCGTATTGTCGGATTGGATCGCTGATGAGCGAATGAATAAAAGATTGTGATGCCCGGTCTATTTTATCGAAATTTAAGATAACCACATTGTTTTTCTCTAATTCGGGCATGATCTCTTCTAGGCGAATGTCTTTGCCAATATCTTTATTCTCGGCGAAATCCTTATTGCCGATCTTTTCGTAAATGTTGATCTCTCTCATATGAATTTTGCTCTCTTATGTGATTTCTTAGTTTTTCTTAATGCATAGTAAATGTCTCTAATGGCATCCAACAGTTTGGAATATTCCGTCGTCTGATCAAGGCTTATGTCTATTCCGACTAACGTTCCTTGCCAATATGGCAATTGATCCGATTTGCTATGTTGATCTTCAAAAGGATCCGCATTAAGCCGTACTTTCTTACTCTTTTTAGCTAACAGTTTATAAAAACCCTTCCCGCTATATATAACAAAAAAATCTTTATTTAAATTTGCTATGGACTTAATAAAAAATAAACCAGCGCCGGCATTTTGTGCAGTCCCTCCAGGAGCGCTGGTTGTACCAGTAATCCCCGGCCATAATGCCAGTTGAATGGCCTCCAAATCCGTTATGGCGTTGTGAGACCGGTTAATGGTTTTTTTTATGCCTACGCCCGTGTCGGCTATTCCTATACGAATGGTATTGCTTTTGGCATAGAATTGGGCGCACAGGATAGCCCCATTTTCTGATACAGAATGTTCAAGAACATTTCTCCCAAGTTCACTAATTATGTATCCAATTGTTTTAGATTGTTCAGGATCTGAATGAAGAAGCGGTATCATTTCAGTAATGAACTCGGCCAACTCATCTGATGTGCGAACCTGTTTAAGTGGAATAAATCTTCCTTCAGGGGCATGCTCCTGTATAACTGTACCGCAAGAAATATTAAGTAATTTATATAGTCCCATTCTAACCAAGTAGTGGCTTGATCTTGCCACTAATTTATCAATATGGATATTTTCAGGTTTAATAGTTAACCCAAGGGAACCGATCATAGATAGCACAAGGGGGTGCACTGACGTCCACTTGGGATTTAAGGTTACATGCAGCGAATGGGGATCCGTAGGATCAAACCCTTTCAAAAAAGGATCTAAATTGCCAAGAAATGCGCTATTTGGTACGTGTATTTTCATAGTTAAATTCTACCGGGAATCCCGGTAAAAATCAAGCTAATTTTACCGGGATTCCCGGTAAAATATCAAATTGACATAAAAAATACACAACTATAATATTGATAAGCAGTTGCGAGTTTTTACACCTAAGGTAAACTACGGGCTTCGGACGTTAAACCATAGCAGGAGGATTGCAAATAAAGTAACAACGATCGATGAAATCACAAGAACGATATTGTTTTTATTTTGCCGAATTTTGAGCAAATATCCTAATACTGCCAAACTGGCACCACTTGCCGCTACAAAACCAATTCTATAAAATATCTGCTCATAGAAGTGGTCCCAGCCTGTCCCCATATATTGCCAATCTGCTTCTCCTATCAAATAGTAAAAGACAAATACTAAACCTCATAGCAATAGGAGTAATAGTGACGCTGCTCTCGATTTTAAGGAGCTGGAAATGCCTTTTAAGGCAAGTGACAAGAAAACCGAACTGATAACAAGAAAACACATCAGTAACTGAGAGAATTTAAACATTCGGGCTCCAGACCGTCAGTGGTTCCCCGTTTGGACGAACTGGCTTTATGCAGAATTTCGACCTTTAGAAAAATAACAAAAACACTGAGCGGGGCACATAAAGTCAAAGCGACAGCTATGAAGCCGGTTCATTAAACTTATCCCCCGGGCACACGCTTATATGAATCCGTTTTTCAGAATAACGGCTAGTGGATGGCCCGTATTCATCGTTCAAATATCTCAGAAACTCAGCGAAACATTCGACCTCATCATCGTATTTCTCCTGATAAACAATTTCTTCTGCTTCAGTCGCAACATTTTCTGTGTTAACGACTTTTAGAATATAGCCATTTTTAGCCCTGCGGATTTCAAAAACCATGACGTTGGCTTATTTTCGATTACATGCGTCTTAATTTTTTATAAACTTCGTCGTCATTGCGCTTGTCTACCAGCGCCACTTTCAAACAATTCTCTTCAACACGGTAAATAATCCGATATTCTCCAATATCGGCACGCCAGAATAGATGTCCTTGCAGGGCCTTTGAATCCAGGGGCCGAGAATTTTCCATTAAAGTGAAAATCTTTTTAACAACCTGACGAAATCGCTTGGAATCTAGTTGATCTAAGAAATCCTTGGCCTGATGAGTAAGATCAAGGGAAAGCATGCGCTATTTAGACCTTAAAAATTTAGAGGATTCTTTCTGTCCAATATACCCCGCTTTCTCTGCCTTAAGAGCCTTCTGAGCCCAATGAGCATCGTCTAAGGCTACAAGCCGTTCATACTCCTTAATGGAAAGCATGACCACAACCGAACGGCCTGACTTTTCAATGATCACCGGTTCGGAGATAGCCCCTTCCAGATATTGGCCAAAATGATTTTTCATTTCTGTAGCTGTTGTCTTTGTCATTCGTCTCACCTCCTTACGCAAGTATACCCTATTTAGACATAATAGTCAATACGTCCATTATGTTCGATTTGAACAGAATTGCCCCGCTAGGATTCGAACCTGTCGCTCGCCTCACTGCGTTCGGTCTCGCTCCCCATCAGGGGAACCCAGGCTCCCCTTCCTACTTAAGATTTCTCTAAAAATAATGACAGAATACTAGCCCCCCAACGCAAACCCAGCCATAAGACCAAACAACACGTTAAATCCTAATTGAGTGGCTAGGATTCCTCCCAAAATGGCAGCTCCACCTTCAGCAATAGACCGGTAGCCATAAAAGTCGGAATAAATACTCCGCTCCTTACCTTTTGTTAGGGCATTGGCAATAACGGCACTCCACGACGGATTGATCACCACCTCTCCAAAAGCCAAGAGGCCTTGAATGACTAAAACGTGATAAACATTGGAGGCGAACATATACATGACATAACCCATAAAAAACATAAAATATCCAAACGCAATCATAAGCTTTCGGCTGAACTTACTTTCTTTCAAATTTCTAAGAACAAAATAAAGGATGCCTTTTAAGACTGCGTAAAATCCGACCGTGACCGAAGCATCCAATAATGTACCGCCGATATTCTTAATGAAAATGGCGTAAATAGGGGCAAGTAAATTAATCCCTCCGTGAATTAAAATAGAACATGTCAAAAGCATCTTTATATTGCGGTGCATACGTCAATCCTGTTTATGAAGGAACGGGCCGATTCCCTATTAGCTTAGTTTTACTCCACGTAATCTTAAAGAATTTCCAATAACATTGACCGAACTAAACGCCATCGCCGCACCGGCAATAACCGGACTCAATAGTATCCCGAAGAAGGGATATAAAATTCCAGCAGCAATAGGCACACCCAGCATATTATAAATAAAAGCAAAGAAGAGATTCTGACGGATATTTTTCATCACTGCCCGGCTTAGACGAAGTGCTTTTACGATGCCATTGAGATCGCCTTTGACTAAAGTGATCCCGGCGCTTTCAATCGCCACATCTGTTCCTGTCCCCATCGCTACCCCAACTTCCGCTTGCGCCAAAGCAGGGGCATCGTTAATACCATCTCCTGCCATCATCACAATGGCGCCTTGACTTTTAAACTGTTTGACGATCTCTTGTTTGCTTTTCGGCTCTAATTCAGCGCGAACATCATCAATTCCCAATTCTCTAGCAATGGCTTCAGCCGTCTTGCGATTATCTCCCGTCAACATAATCACTTTGATGCCCATGTTATGAAGGTCTTGAATCGCTTGAGGAGCGGTCTTCTTAATAGGATCAGAAATGCCGAGGATGCCTGCAATCTTTTGTTCTGACGCAACCCATACAACTGTCTGCGCCTTTGCCTGCAATTGAACAGACTCTTTTTTTAGATTCTCGGGAAGGATGATCTTTTGATCTTCGAGAAATTTTTGTTTACCTAGAATAATTCTCTGTCCATTGAGCTTTCCCTTTATGCCACCGCCCGTAACGGACTCAAAATCCTGCACAGATTCAATCTTTGCATTCTTTTCTTTAGCATAATCTATCACCGCTCTTGCCAAAGGGTGTTCGCTACTTTGTTCAATCGAAGCTGCAACACCAAGCAATGATTGTTCATTCCATCCTTCGTTCGGAATATAGGCAGTCACTTTGGGCTTACCTTCCGTTAATGTGCCAGTCTTGTCCGTCAGAAGATGAGTGATTTTCTCTGATTTCTCAATAGCTTCAGCATTTTTAATCAAAATTCCTGCCTGTGCGCCCCGGCCAACACCGACCATGATGGACATGGGCGTGGCCAACCCTAACGCACATGGACAAGCGATAATCAAAACGGCAATCGCATTGACAATGGCATACACCAATCTCGGCTCCGGCCCCCAATTGGCCCAGATGATAAACGTTACCACGGAAATCAAAACCACAATGGGGACAAAATAGCCGGAAATCGTATCCGCCAATTTTTGAATAGGTGCACGACTGCGTTGAGCTTCGGCAACCATGTGAACGATTTGAGAAAGCAATGTTTCTGCCCCCACTTTTTCTGTCCTCATCATAAATGCGCCGGTTTGGTTAACCGTTGCGCCAATGACACGATCACCAGTATTTTTTTCGACTGGCATAGGCTCCCCGGATATCATGGATTCATCAACACTGCTCTTTCCTTCAATAATAATTCCGTCTAATGGAATTTTTTCTCCCGGCCGGACGCGTAAGATATCGCCTTCTTGGACAGAACCAATCTCAACGTCCTCTTCTACGCCATTCCGAACAAGGTGCGCATTCTTTGCGGCCAATCCAAGAAGTGCTTTAATGGCTTTCCCCGTTTGGCTTCGTGCTTGTGCTTCCAACAACTGCCCCAAAATGATTAATACCGTGATAACCGCCGCTGCTTCAAAATACAAATCTACTTTTTCCATTTTCTTCAATGAATCCGGAAAAATATGAGGGAAGAAAGTTGCTATTGTACTATAACCATACGCTGCGCCAACACCAAGGGCAATTAAAGTAAACATGTTCAGATTTCGGTTAATCAAAGACATCCAGCCTTTTACAAAGAACATGCCTCCCGCCCATAAGACGATTGGGGTTGCCAATATAAATTGAATAAAAGGAATGAGCCGGTGTGGAATAACGGAATCGATATTAAAAGATGGGATCATTTCACCCACAACGAGCAATACGAGAGGGACAGCAAACGCAAAGCCAACCCAAAATTTCAATGACAAGGATCGAGTTTCTTGTTGATCTTCGTTTTCTTCGCCGGTTGGATTTAACGGCTCCAAATGCATGCCGCATTTCGGACAGTCGCCGGGATGATCTTGCCTAATTTCAGGATGCATGGGGCAGGTATAAATTAGCTTTGCTGAAGACATTGATTTGGACTTCTCACTGACCGGAGTAGTCGACAAAAATTTATCCTTACAATGAGCCGAACAAAAATAATGAACTTGCTCCTCCTTTTTTACTTTAAAAGGAGTATCTTCCTTAACTGTCATTCCACAAATTGGATCAATGGCCATAAACGCTCCTTTTAAGCAAATGCGGGTCAAATGCGGCCAATACCGAAGAAGCGCGTCGTACGGCAAAGCCTTCGAGAGCCTCCCCTTTGGAAAGCATCAGTACCACTAACGTCCCGGCCAGGTATTCACCTAACCAAATCGAAGTAATAATTGAAATCCCGGCGACAAGATCGGACCCGAATTAGCGCTTGGAAAGCTTGATCAAAAGGTCCCAAACCAATGGGACGCCACCTAAGGCCAACGTAATCAATAATGGCCAATTGGACAGACCTACAGGAACGCCTAATAAAAAACGTAAAACCAAATATAGAAAAATTCCGGTAATGGCCAAAAAGCCCATATAGATTTCTTTATCGAATTTGGAGAATTTCATATACACATCATAATATAAAAAATGCTGGGCGCAGGATAATATCCTGCGCCCTATGCTTCTTTACGGATCAGTGATGATTGGCGTGATCGACTTCTTTTGCAGGCTCTGCCTTATCTGCTGTTGTTTCAGCATCCTCACCCATGTTTTCCATTATGCCTTTACCCATCATCGGACAATCTTTCATCATCTTCTTCATACCTTCCATGTCCATCTTTTGCTCGACTTCTCTAACGACATTTAAACCCTTGTCGTATTTAGTAATCTTGTTCGCCGTGACGATGACAATTCATAAACCATTCTTCCTCCTTGATGAGCGGCCAAGCCCCTGCATCCCCATAGCACTGACAATCAACGCTATGGGGAAATGCACGAGTTTAGGGTGTATCGGATATAACATTTGTACAAATGTGTTTTCCATATATCACCTCTATGCTATTTGGCTTCTTTAATTTCCTTTTCGGCAATGGCACTATATTTTTCAGGATTTTTCTTAAAATCCTTCACGCACATTAAGCAGCAAAGATTATAAATCTTGCCGTTGTATATGTATTTAACAGCCTCACCCATCTCGCTTTTTTCGCCGGGAGCAGGGACTTTCTCACCACTGACAGGACAAATTTTATTGCCGACGTCGACTGCTTTGGTTGATTCTTGGTTCATCTGGCCTTGAGTCATATCGCTATTTTTCATCATAGTTCCATCAGGCATTTGATGTTCCTGACCTTCATTAGCCAAGACATAATTGGAATACGACAAGGACAAAACAGCTGCTAAACTTAAAGCGATTAATTTTGATGTCATTTTGTTCTCCTTAGATTAGTTACATGGTTTAAGTTAAATGACCAAAAAATACCGGCCCCTAAATCTTCCCTTGACCAAAAGAAAACACTCTTGGCCTTTCAGATCTAAGGTCAATTTTTAGATTTGATTAAATACGGAGGTTGGACACTTTGAGATAGATGGGAAGAGAAACGTACTCCCTATGATCTAACAGGGGTGGCCCCTGCGAGTGATTTGATAATGAGGCAAGAAAAATAATGTTATCAAACCCAAAGTCAACCATAAAATTCTTGGCCAACATTTGGCTGACGGTAGAATCAAAAATTATATCTGCGGATGATTGTGAGAAAAGAAAACTTAAATGCTTTGGGCAAGAACATTCCTGATCCCCATGAGAATGCTCCTGGTGTTCGGCTTGATCAGACTTCTCTAATTCATGGGACTCTTGGTGATGTTCCATGGAAAAATCTGAACGGGTTTCATCAGCAGAAACTTTCTCCTCTAAGCAGCAACAGAAAGTGATTGCAAATAAAAGAGGTATCGGTAAAAATCCGCCGATTTTCTTTTTATGTAACCTTTTCATGATTATAGTTTTACACTGAAAAATTCATTAGTCAAGCAGTGTGTTTTTCCGAATAATCTCTCGATGGGGAAATCAAGAGATTAGTATGGTTGCCTCATTTGGACGAGTTTCGCAACTGGCTTATGAGGCCTGAGCTACTCTGTGCAAAATCTCAGAAATAAGCGTCTGGTATCGAATTCCCAGCTGAGCTGCTTTTTGCTTTATGCTGTCCAGGTCATACTTGCTGACCCGAATATTTAACACGGCGTCCTTCTTCCGGGCCTCCAAGGCTCGAACGATGGTTTCGAATTCTTTCTTATCCACCGGGACAAATTTTTCGATATTCTCTTCGATCTCACGCTCTTCCCTTGTTAATTTGATGACTCTCATAAGATTCCTCCCTCTTTGTACATCTTTGTAAATTTGCGACTCGGATAGATGGTTTTCAAAAATATCCCGCTCTCTATTTTGACAAACGGAACGGCCCAAATATAACCTCTACATTTATAAATCAATATCCTCTGAGTATCCTTTTTGAGATGTTTACGTATATCGATCAATTTGGAGATAATAATTTCTTCAAACGAAATGCCTCGCGTTTTCTTTAAGCGCTCGTTTTTTAATGGATTCCATGAGATGTTTTCTATGTTCATTTGTATATACAAATTGTATACACGCCTCTTGTGGCTGTCAAGTCAAAAAAAAGCTCCTGCAATTTATCTAATCACAGGAGGTTGTGTTTAAAAATTGCCCCGCTAGGATTCGAACCTAGACAACAAGATCCAGAATCTTGGGTCCTACCGTTAGACGACAGGGCAAATTTCCAAAAAATTATAAGAACTACTTTAAGAAAAATTTGCCCTAGTCCCTGCTTCCTTATGCTTTTCTTCTAAAAAGCAAGGGCAGGGCAAATATTCCCACAATTCTAAAAGAACAACATCTAGAAAAATATTGCCCAGTCCTGACTACCTTAGTGTCAATTCTAGAGAAATCAGGGCAGGGCAAATATTTCCACAATTCTAAAAGAACAACATCTAGAAAAATATTGCCCAGTCCTGACTACCTTAGTGTCAATTCTAGAAAAATCAGGGCAGGGCAAATATTTCCACAATTCTAAAAGAACAACATCTAGAAAAATATTGCCCAGTCCTGACTACCTTATTGTCAATTCTAGAAAAATCAGGGCAGGGCAATTCGTTACGCAGGGCACGCTTCCATTCACAACCTGTTCAAACCCCCCTCAAAACTCTCAGCGACGGCTCCAAACATACGTCTGAGTTTATCCTGATTCAAGCGGTCCAGTCTTCTCGTGCCTGCCGCATAAGTAATCCCGACAATATACCCGTCCTTAACAAAATAAAAGCACTGCTCGGACCGTTCCCGGGTTGGCATCGTGTACGTCAAAATACCCACAACCCTGTTCTCACTGTTGAGCAATTCAATGTCTTTAAACTGCACGTTGGGATACCATGTGTTGACTTGTGTAGATTTCCAAGCCATGGCCCTTTGGATCAATTGCGTCTCTGACTGTTCTTCCGTCCTGATTTTATCATAGGATATTTTTAAGGAGTAGTCGCTGCGCAGGTAATCTGAGCCGCTCCAGTTTAACTCCATTTCCCTCATGACTGCCCCAGACCCCCAGGCCCTATAAGGTGCCGTGCCTGGCGGCAGCTGAAACGACAAACGGTATTCCCGGTCCACAAACCTGCTGCCTTCCACCCTCCAGTTCATCGACCACATGTTTAAATATTTATAGATAAACAGGCGGTAAACTAAAAGCAGGCCCAGCGCGCAAATGAGAATGAACAATAACTTTGTAAAATTTTCTTTCGAAAAATACGGGGGCTTAAATATCCGGTTCAACAAGGGTCCTCCCTGTTGATTATTGTGTTTTGGCAAACGTCGACCGTAACCGCGCAACCGTGATGTCTTTTCCCAAAACCGCCATGGTATCAAAAAGCCCTGGCCCGACGGCGCGGCCGGTTAAAGCCACCCGCACGGGGTGCACCAACGTCCCGGCATCAATGCCCAAAGCAGCCACCACCGCCCGAAACGCCTCCTCCGCTGATTTGGCATCAAAATTAAGTATACCATTCAGGTGTTCAGCGAGGAGGGTAAATTCCTTGCCCATATTCTTGCTCAGGTGGGCGGCCCTGGCCTCAGGGTCAAACTTCAGCAGATCGGAGAAAATGTATTCCGTCCAATCCAAAAAATCTGCCAAAGTCTCCATACGACCTTTGTATAGCGTGGCTATTTTAGCCAGATCGTAAGACTGCACCGTCCGCTCATCATATTTTGCCACCAACATGGGTTTGATCAACTCCGCCAACCGCACGCTGTCTATCTCTTTAATGTACTGGCTGTTAAGCCACTTTAATTTGTCCATCGAAAACGCGGCGCCGGCTTTGTTGATTTTTTTGATGGAAAAATTCTTAATCGCCGATGCCAGGGCGATCTTCTCCTGATTATTGCCCGGCGACCATCCCAAGAGCATCAAGTAATTGACGACAGCTTCCGGCAAAAAGCCCTGGGTGCGGTAATCGGAGACAGCCACGGCACCGGCGCGTTTGGACAGCCGGGCCCGTTCATCGTCGAGGATGAGCGGCAGGTGGGCAAATTTGGGCGGCTTAAAACCAAGCGCTTCGTAAATGACAATTTGTTTTGGCGTATTAGAGATGTGGTCTTCGCCCCGGATGACGCAGGAAATCTCCATCAACGCATCGTCGATGACACAGGCAAAGCTGTACGTCGGCGAGCCGTCGCTTTTGATCAGCACCTGGTCCTTGATCTCTTTGGTGTCAACGACGATCTCGTCGCGGATCAAATCGTACATTTTGATCGTCTTCTGCGGCATGGTCAACAGCACAGCTTGGTCGTCCTTGTAGGCCTTGCCCTCATCCAGCAATTTTTGGGCATACTGGGCGTACAGATCAAAGCGGTCGCTTTGCTTGTAAAACTCGTCCCAAGTCAGGCCCAGCCATTCCATGCTCTCTAGGATCTCGTCGAGGAATTCGGATTTGGAACGCGCCTTGTCGGTGTCTTCAATGCGCAGGATAAACTTGCCGCCCTGGGCTTTGGCGTACATCCAGTTAAAGAGTGCGGTGCGCGCGCCGCCGATGTGCAGATAGCCCGTCGGAGACGGGGCAAAACGGACCCGGACCATGCCAATCAATACACCGGGCGAAGCGTCTTATATCCTTTTTTGAGGAATATATTCATGGCCTTCTCCAGCCTTTTTTGATTTTGTTCTGAGACGTTGGCAAATTCGATGCCGATGTCATAAAAAGAGGGTTTAAACGATTCCACCGCCTTACGCCGCACCGACCAGACCACCTTGCCTTCGGCCCGGATATGGTCGGCCTCGTCAATTAAATCCAGCTCCACGGAGACCGGGCTAAAGAGTTGAATGGCTTTCTTAACAATGATGCAGCACCCTCCCACGCCGACGTTCTCCGTGTGCGTCAACATCACTTCCTGTCCTTGTTCGCTCGAAAAAATCTTGATCATGCACGGATAGAGGATACGGGGAAATTTGCGGCGGTCGTTGCCTTGCCAGGCCATAGGGTTACTCCTTTTGCTGGATGCGTGTGATGTGACGGGATTTGCCGGTGTCTTCGTCAACGTCCACTAAAATGCCGTTTAAAATATTGTCTCCCTCGGCCACTTCAAATTTGTGGGGCATGCAAGTCAGGAAACGCTGGATGATTTTTTCTTTGTTTTGGCCGATGACGGAGTTGTGCGGGCCGCTCATGCCCAGGTCGGTGATGTATGCCGTGCCCTGCGGTAAAATCTTATCGTCAGCGGTTTGGACGTGCGTGTGGGTGCCGAACACGCAAGAAACTTTCCCATCGGCGTAATGGCCCATGGCGACTTTCTCACTGGTGGTTTCGGCGTGCATGTCCACAAAAATCACCGGCGTTTCTTTTTTGATGTGCTCGACGGCCGCGTCCAAGGCGCGGAACGGACAATTGACATTGTAGCGCATAAAAGTACGGCCCAGAAGGTTTATTACGCCGATTTTGACCTGGTTTCCGGCAATGGAAATCGCCCAGCCCTTGCCCGGCACCCCTTCCGGAAAATTGATCGGCCGGACAATGCGGGCCTGCTCATTAAGATACGCGTAAATGTCCGACTTGTCCCAGACATGGTCACCGAGGGTGATGACATCGACCCCGCAGGCATAAATCTCCTCCGCCTGTTTGGGAAGGATGCCGCTGCCACCGGCCGCATTCTCGCCGTTGGCAATGACAAAGTCAACGCGGTGCTGCTCCTTGAACGGACCCAAGGATTTGGCCAGGATTTCCCGTCCCGGCCGGCCTACGATATCGCCTATGCATAGGACCTTCATAAAGTAGGAACAACTCCCCTGCTAAATAGGGGCCAGCCCCCTATTTTTAAGCAAGTTAACTATATAAAAAATAGGGGGCTGGCCCCTATTTAGCATACTCCACGGCGCGGGTTTCGCGGACCACCATGACTTTGATATGCCCGGGATATTCCATTTCTTCTTCAATTTTCTTGCGGATGTCCCTCGCCATGACGACCGCCTCATCATCATTGACTTTATCGGGCATCACCATGATCCTAATCTCCCGGCCGGCCTGCAAGGCATAACTTTTCTCAACACCCTTAAACGAATTGGAAATCTTTTCCAAATTTTCCAATCGCTTGATGTAGGTTTCCATTGACTCCGCCCGGGCCCCTGGCCTGGCCGCGCTGATGGCGTCCGCCGCAGAAACTAAAATTCCGTAGAGGGTGTTCATTTCCACTTCCCCGTGGTGGCTTTCTACAGCATAGGCCACGTCTTCGGCCTCACCGTATTTGCGGCAAAGCCGTCCGCCGACAATGGCATGAGTACCTTCCTCCACATCCGATGAAACCACTTTGCCGATGTCATGCAACAGGCCCGCCCGCTTGGCGGCCTTCACGTCGACATTCAATTGGTAGGCCATGATGCCCATCAATTTGGCGACTTCCACTGAGTGGTTTAGTCCATTTTGCCCAAACGAAGTGCGGTAACGCAAACGCCCCACCAGTTTGATGAGTTCCGGGTGCATGCCGTGGATGCCAAGCTCCATGGCCGCATGTTCCCCCTCTTCCTTCATTTTCTTCTCTAAATCTCCTTTGGCCTTCTCCACCACCTCCTCGATGCGGCCAGGATGGATACGGCCGTCAACAATGAGCGCTTCCAGGGCCATGCGGGCGGTCTCACGGCGCACCATGTCAAACCCCGAAATGGTCACTGCCTCCGGTGTGTCGTCGATGATGATGTCGACCCCAGTGGCCTGCTCCAGGGCGCGGATGTTGCGGCCTTCGCGGCCGATGATGCGGCCTTTCATCTCGTCGGACGGCAGCGGCACCACGGAAATGGTCGTCTCAGCAGTGTGGTCTGAGGCGCAGCGCTGGATCGCGGTGCTGATAATCTCCCGCGCCTTTTTGTCGGAAACTTCCTTGATCTCTTCATTCATCTGGCGGATGCGCACCGACTTCTCGGTCTTAAGGTCCTCGTCCACCCGAGCCAATAGAACTTTGCGGGCCTCGTCCTGGGACAGATTCGCAATAGACTGCAAGCGGGCCTTTTCTTCGGTCACCAATTTCGTCAAGGTCTCTTCTTTTTCTTTATTCTTGGCCTCTCCGTCGCGCAGGACTTCCAAGCGGCTGGCCAGATCTTTTTCTTTTTTCTCCAGCAAATCCACCCGTTTGTCTAAATTTTCCTCACGCTGCACAATGCGTTTTTCGGCATTGGTGATTTCGTCCCGCCGCTCTTTGATCTGGTTCTCAAAATCCTGGCGGAGTTTAATCAGCAAGTCCTTCGCCTGGAGGTCTGCTTCTTTGCGGATGGTTTCCGCTTCTCTCTGGGCCAGTTCACGGATTTCCGCAGCGCCTTGTTGGGCCTGCCGGCTCCGTTTGCCGCCCAAAATCCGGTTTAAGAAAAATCCGGCAATAACACACACAATGCCGACGAAAACGGCAATCAATACAAAAGAAACATTTTGCATGGGGACCCCTTTCTATAATACTTAAGGACGGGGAAACTTCAGGCGGCGATGATCACATCGAGAGGAACATCGTGTTCCTCGACAGGCAGGCAATCCACAATTTGAAAATCAAAAGCAATTCCAACTTTGGCGGTACGCTCCGGCAATGTCCTTAAAAACCGGTCGTAATATCCTTTGCCCCGTCCCAGACGGTTCTTGGCCTTGTCAAAGGCCAACCCGGGGACGACCACCATGTCCAGCGCCTGTAGATCCACTGGTCCGCCGGTGCGGTCGGGGTGAGGCGAAGGTATACCATAAAGCCCAACGGGCAGGCCCTCCACCGAATCGGTTAATGTTGGAATGATTTTCCTTTGATCGCGCGTAATAACGGGAAGTGCGACGTGTTTGTGCAATTGCATGGCCATGGTCATCATCGCGAAGGTTTCCACTTCGCCCGGCAAAGAAGCATAAAAAAGAACGGTCTGAGCGTTAACAAAAGCCGGCAGCTTATATAATTGCTGCGCGATTCTACTGCTTTTGTGCTTCCGTTCCTGGCTCCCCTGCTTGGTGAGAAGTTCTAAAAAATACCCTCGTAAAGAACTTTTGGTATTCATGAAACGGTGTATCGTATCATTTTTTCTTTAACTTGTCCAAGCGTTCTTTGATCTTGGCCTCGTAGCCTAAATCGCCAGGCTTGTAGTATTGGGCCTTATGGTTCATGTACGCCTGGTCGACATAATGGAGCGGATAATCGTGCGCGTATTTGTAGCCCTCTCCGTGGCCTAACTTGGCGGCGCCCTTGTAATGGGCATCTTTTAAGTGGTTAGGGACGCCGGACAGGCGTTTCTCCTTGACGTCAGCCAGGGCAGTATCAATCCCTAAATACACCGCGTTGGATTTGGGGGCGCAGGCGACGTAGACCGCGGCCTGGGCCAGGATGATGCGGGACTCCGGCAGGCCGATAAACTCGCTGGCTTGCGCGGCGGCATTGGCCACCACCAGCGCATTGGGATCGGCATTGCCCACATCTTCGCTGGCGCAGATGACGATGCGGCGGGCAATGAACCGCGGGTCTTCGCCGGCATAAATCATTTTGGCCATCCAATAGAGCGTCGCGTCCGGGTCTGAGCCGCGCATCGACTTAATGAACGCCGAAGCCGTGTCGTAGTGGGCGTCGCCGTCGTGATCATAGTTGAGGGCTTTTTTCTGAATGCTTTCCTGGGCAATGTCGAGGGTGATGTGCACCGCGCCGCGAGCGTCCGGAGGCGTGGTGACGGCGGCAACTTCCAAGGCATTGAGGGCCCGGCGGCCGTCTCCATCGCAGGTTTGGGCTAAAAATTCTAAGGCCGGGGCTTCTGCTTTGATCTTTAAAAAGCCGAGTCCCCTCTCGGCGTCTTGTAGGGCCCGGTTTAAAATGACCAAAACATCTTCTTTGCTGAGGGCATGGAGCTCAAAAATCATGGACCGGGAAATGAGCGGACTGACCAGGGCAAAGAAAGGGTTAAAGACCGTGGTGCCGATTAAAATGATGTTGCCTTCTTCGATGTCCGGCATGAGGACATCTTGTTGGGCTTTGTTGAAGCGGTGGATCTCGTCGATAAAAAACAGGGTCTTGCGGCCCGAGGTGGCCCGGCGGTGCTGGGCGCCGGCGATGATTTTGCGCATTTCCTCGACGTTGGACGCCACCGCGTTGATCTTTTCAAAATGCGATTGGGTGCGCTGGGCGATGCAGAGCGCGAGCGTAGTTTTACCTGCGCCCGGCGGGCCGTAGACAATAAGAGAATTGATACGATCGGCCTCAATGGCCCGGGTGAGCAGCTTGCCGGGGCCTAGGATATGCGTTTGGCCAACGTATTCCTCCAGGGTGCGCGGCCGCATGCGGGCGCTTAAGGGCGCGTCCTTGGGGATCTCAAGATCTGAGGAAAACAAATTCGGCGTCGGCATAGGAAAGAAAAAGGGAAGAGGGACACATACCGTAACCTTAATTCCATTGAGCGGGTAAATTTGGAATTAGGGTTACGGTATGTGTCCCGATAAATCCGGAAAATCCGGAAAATCACCGGAAAATCAAAAACAAAATCCCGCGCCGCCGTTGGACTGGTGTAATGAGAACCTGTTTTCACAGGTGGGAACCAGTGTGAGAGCGACTATGCGCATCTGCAAGAACCAGTTCCCTGGAGTTAGTTTTGTGGTTCAATACATCCGAGCCCTGACGCACGGAGCAGGATTCAACATCAATTATAGCACTTTTTGGATTTTGTCAAATGTTTGCGTACTGAGGGAATTTTAGCGAACTGTAGCGCCGAATTCGTGGGTAAGGGCGTTGAGGAGCTTCTGATGGACGGCATTGACCTCTTCTTCGCGCAGGGTGCGCTTGAGCGACTGGTAGATTAAAGCGAACACCAGGCCGCGGGTGCCTTGGGGGATTTTATCGCCGGTGTACTCTTCGATCAAGTGCATTTCCTGGAGGATGTCGCCGCCCATCTCCATACAACGGCTGCTTAAGGCCCGATAGGAAATCTCCTGTTTGACCGCAAGGCTGACGTCGCGCTGGATGGCCGGGAATTCAGACACCGGCTGGTATTTGAGCACCGGCTTAGGAAGAACAAACAATTCCTCCAAATGGACCCCGGCAAAATAAACTTCCTTGGCTTTGATGCCCCATTGTGTCAATACCTGCGCATCGATGCGGCCCGCCGTGCCAATACTCTTGCCATGAAGCAGCAGCGACACCGACTCGGCAGGCGCAAAAGCTGGATACGGATGGAGCGCGACCTGCAGCGGCGCCTGCAGCGCCTGGACAATATTCTCCAGCGCGCCTTTTAAATCAAAAAAATTGAGCGTTTCCTTGTTACTGGTACGCCAGTCATGATTGCGTTTACCGGTGATCAAGATGCCTAGCGTGGGATGCTCCGCCGCTCCTCTACCATCGGGCAAATACCGTTTGCCGATTTCGAAAATTTTCAAATCTTTTTGGCCGTGGTTAAAATTTCCCGCTGCGACCTTGAGCAAACTGGGCAATAAACTCGGCCGCAAAATATTATGCTCCTGGCTTAAGGAACTCTCCAGTGGCAGCTTCGGCAAATGGCCTAAATGACTTCGATTCAAATCGTTTTGGTTAATGAGGGCATACGTAATGGCCTCGCTGAAACCCTGAGCGAATAAAACCTCGGTGATGGTTTTCTTGACTTCGCGAGGACGAGCAATGACGCTGATATTGGCGACCGCGATGGTGGGCAAGGACAGTGGCAGCCGGTCATACCCGATCATGCGGGCGATCTCCTCAATCAAATCCGCCGGCTGATTTAGATCAACGCGGAAGTCAGGTATGCCCACCTGCAATTTGCCCTGGGCGCCGGTTTTGACTTTTAACCCTAAACGGCTAAGCATGTTCTTTGCTTGGGCAGCGCTCACTGCCGTGCCCAGCAAAGCCTCAATCTCCGTTGGGAAGATCGCGATCATTTTTGTTTTTATTTGAGTCGATCGCACATCAATGCGATCAGACAAAACTCCCTTGAGATGTTCCAACAATAAATCTGTGGCCCGATTGGCGCCGGTGAGCACCCCTTCATAATCCACCCCCCGCTCGAACCGGTAAGACGAATCACTTTTTAAGCCCAGAGTCCTGGACGCCCGCCGCACCAGCCCCATATCAAATTGCGCGCTCTCCAGCACGATATTTTTGGTCTGCGCGGTGATCTCGCTTTCTTTCCCACCCATGATTCCGGCAATGGCCACAGGCTTTTGGGCGTCGGCGAGTACTAAAATGGAGGGGTCCAGCCTGTGTGCGGATCCGTCGATGGCGATAATCTTCTCTCCGGCTCTGGCCCGCCGGACGATGATTGCGCCGCCGGCCAATTTGTCATAGTCAAACGCGTGCAGGGGTTGGCCGGTTTCCAGCAACACAAAATTGGTAATGTCGACCGCGTTATTGATGCTCTTAATCCCGACGGTAGACAGCCGGGACGCGAGGCCGTCCGGGGCCGCGGCAACGTGGACATTTTTAATGAGGGTGCCAATGTATCGCGGACAATCTTTGGTATTCTCGACGGTAACTCTGAAGGCTGCGGATTTCTTTAGAGCATAAGACTTTATTTTGGGGAGCTTTAACGAGTTCGCCGTTATGCCTGCCACTTCCCGGGCCAAACCAATGATACTTAGACAGTCGGGACGATTGGGGGTAATTTCCAAGTCTAAGACAGTGTCGTTGCCGGTGTGACGGACTTCTTCCACCTCTAGGCCCGCCATGGTCAAGCGCTCCGCCAGCTTCTCAGGAGAGAGTTTAGGGTTTACGTAATCTTTAAGCCAATTGAGGGAGAGTTTCATTTAATGTCTTTTTAATTAGCTTTGGTAGAATTTCTAAGGCGACTGTTGTCCCGCTGATCTACGTCGCCGATTCAGAAACACAGCACCGAAGGTGCCTTGTGTTTCTGGGCACCGAGAGAAGATTGGCGGAAAAAGACAACCGGAGCCGTAAAATTCTACCGAAGCTAATTAAAACTGGTTTAAGAACCGCACATCATTCTCGTAAAACATCCGTATATCTCTAATTCCATGCCTAAGCATAGCCATGCGCTCGACACCCATGCCGAAGGCCAGGCCGGTGTATATTCCCGGCGGATAACCGGCCACAGCAAATACCTTGGGATTGACCATTCCACAGCCTAAAATTTCCAGCCACGGTTTGCGGCTGGTTCCCTTGAATATGTCTGCGGCAATGTCGACTTCTGCCGAGGGTTCCGTAAAAGGAAAATAATGCGGCCGGAAACGCATCTTAACCGACGGCCCGAAAAACCGGCGGCAGAATTCGGTAAGCAGGCCCTTTAGATCGGAAAATTTTATGTTCTTGTCAACCAGCAATCCTTCGATTTGGTGGAACATGAACGAATGGCTGGCGTCCACCGCGTCGGGCCGGTAGACCCGTCCGGGGATGATGACGGCCAGGGGCGGCTTATGGGCGGTCATGACCCTCACCTGTCCCGGCGATGTGTGGCTTCTCAGCAGCAGCTTACGGCCTTTGGCCGTGAGATCAGAGGCCTGCAGATAAAATGTGTCGAAGGCATCGCGCGAGGGGTGGTCGATGGGGATATTTAAACCGGTGAAATTATTGAATTCCGTCTCTACCTCCGGGCCTTCCTCGAGAACAAACCCCAGCTTCTCAAAAACCTGGCAAATTTCTTCGGTGGTCTGCGTGAGGATGTGTCTATGGCCGAGGTTTGGCACCGCACCGGGCATAGTTACATCAATCCGATGGCTTCCCGGGCGTTGCTGACTCGAAACCTTCTTTTGTTTGTCCGTGATTAAGGCAGTGACCAAATGGCGCAGGTCATTGGCCCCTTTGCCGATGGCTCCCTTTTCTGCCGCAGAAGCAGACGCCAGGGAAAGAAAAATATCGGCGACCAGACCTTTTTTGCCTAAATATTTTAAGCGGAAAGATTCCAGTGAGTGCGCGTCAGTGACGGACTCAATTTCTTGGCGGGCAGCGTCCTGTAATTGTTGAAAGTCCCAGTGCATAGAAATAGGGGGCTGGCCCCTATTTTACTTTGGCTGTTTTTTTCTTGGCTGGTGGCGCCGTCAAGGCGGTCTTGGCGATATCCACGATGTGCGCAAAGGCCTGCGGTTCGGTCACAGCTAAATCCGCCAGCACCTTGCGGTTAAGTTCGATTTTGGCGGCTATCAGCCCGCGGATAAAACGGCTGTAAGCAATGCCTGAATCCCTGCAAGCCGCATTGATGCGGATGATCCAGAGGCTCCGGAAATTGCCTTTATTTTTCTTGCGGTCAAAATAGGCGTATTGGCGGCTGGCAATGAGCGACTTGATCGCTTCCTTATATCTCTTGCTGCGGTTGCCGAACTGGCCCTTGGCCTCTTTTAAAACGCGTTTTTTGCGTCGATGTGCGTAAACATTACTCTTAATGCGAACCATAGGGCAGAAGCCTCCTTATGCGCTTGGCGTCCGTGCCTGTTATATACCCGTCTTTACGTAGGTGGCGTTTGCGTTTGCGCGATTTTTTACCCAAAATATGCTGGCGGCCGGCATTGCGTTTTTTGAGTCGCCCGCTTTTGGTGAAACGCAGCCGTTTGGCCGCGCCTTTATTCGTTTTCAGCTTTCCTTTTTTGCCTATCCCCATAAATACCTCAATTCCTATTTATCTGCTTTGGGTGCCAACACCATCGAAACCACCCGGCCTTCCGCCAGCGGTTGTTTTTCGATGGTCGCATACGTGGATGTCTGCGCGATCACTTTGTCCAGGACAGCCTTCCATTGGTCACGGAAACTCATCTCCCGGCCTTGAAACATCAAGTTGATCTTGACCTTGTCTTTCTTGGACAAGAAGACAATGGCCTGTTTCATTTTGGTTTCCAGATCATGGTCGCTGATGTGCGGCTTCAGACGAATTTGCTTTAAATGCGACACGTGCTGGTTCTTTTTGACCTTGCGTTCCTTTTTCTCCTGGTCGTATTTATACTTGCTAAAGTCAATGATGCGGCATACCGGCGGGGCTGCCGTGGGGGCTACCTCGACCAAATCAAGCTCATATTCGTTGGACAACTCCAGGGCCCGTCCGATCGTAACCACGCCCAGCTGTTCGGAATTGGGGCCTATAACCCTCACTTCTTTGGCACGAATTTGATGATTAATGCGAATTGTTTTTAAAATAGACATTCCTCCCGAAAAAGACTTTTATTATCCCTGAATTCTACTTTTTGTCAATAACCTGTTGTTTCAGGCGCTCGATCAGAGCTGCGGACGACATGGTGCCCAAATCCCCGTCTCCTTGGGCTCTCACCGCCACCTGCTGGCTTTGCATTTCTTTATCCCCAATGACCAGTTGATAGGGGATTTTCATCATGGAGGCTTCCCGGATGCGCTTGGACAAAGACTCATTGCGGTGGTCGATGCTTACCCGCAGGCCGGCCTGCGTGAGCTCAGCTTTTAATTGCTCTGCATATTCGGCATGTTCCGCCTTGATTGGGATGATCGCCACTTGATGGGGTGCCAGCCACAGCGGAAAATTGCCGGCGTAATGTTCGATCAAGGTGCCGATGAAACGCTCGAGACTTCCCAATATGGCCCGGTGCAGCATGATGGGCCGCACTTTCTGGCCGCTCTCGTCGATATAATTGAGTTCGAAACGCTGCGGTAGATTGAAATCGCATTGGATGGTGCCGCATTGCCACTCGCGCCCGATGGCGTCTTTGAGTTTGATGTCAATTTTGGGGCCGTAAAAAGCGCCGTCGCCGTCATTGATGTCGTATTTGATGCCCTTGGCATCCAAAGCGCTTTTTAAGGCCGCGGTGGCGGTGTCCCAATCTTTTTGAGCGCCCATGGAATCTTTAGGCTGAGTGGAAAGCTCGATGTGCAAATCATGGAAACCAAAATCGTTCATGACCGAAAAAACAAAATCAATAACCGCCATCACCTCTTCTTTGACCTGGTCGGAGCGCAGGAAGATGTGCGCATCGTCCTGGGTAAAGCCGCGCACCCGCAGCAGCCCGTGCAGCACGCCGGCTTTTTCCTGGCGATACACGGTGCCCAGTTCAAAATAACGCACCGGCAGGTCACGGTACGAGCGAGTTTGCGATTTGTAAATCATGATGTGGGCCGGGCAATTCATGGGCTTGACCGCATAATCCTCGTCGTCAACCTTAAAATAATACATGTTGTCTCTGTAATGGTCGGCATGGCCGGAGACTTCCCAAAGCTTGCCTTTGAGCATATGCGGGGTGTAGACCAGTTTGTATCCGTGCTTCAAATGTTGTTCCCGCACATAATCTTCGATGATTTTGCGCAGCATGCCTCCGTTGGGGTGGTAAAAAATCAGCCCGGCCCCGGCGGTTTCTTGATAAATGTGGAACAGGTCGAGCTGAGTGCCAAGTTTGCGGTGGTCGCGCTTGGCTGCCTCTTCCTGCATTTTCAAATAATCGTCGAGCTCTTTTTGGCTGAAGAAGGCCGTGCCGTAGATGCGCTGCAGCATGGGTCTTTTTTCATCACCGCGCCAATAAGCACCAGCGACGGTAAGCAACTTAAAGCCTTTGATGAGCCCGGTGGACGCGACGTGCGGGCCTTTGCAGAGGTCCAGGAATTCATCGCCGGTGTGAAAAATGGAAACTTCTTTGTCCGGCAGGTTCTCGATGAGTTCGACTTTAAAATCCTCGTGCATGGAGCGAAACAACTGAATGGCTTCTTCCCGAGCCATGGAAGATTGCTTCATGGGCAAGTTTTTGTTGACAATGCGGTGCATGGCCTTTTCGATTTTCTTCAGATCATCGTCGGTAAACGGCTCTTTCTTATCGAAGTCGTAATAAAATCCGGCCTCGATGGCAGGGCCGATCGTCACTTTGGCATCCGGCCAAAGCTCTTTCACCGCCTGGGCCAGGACGTGCGAACAGGTGTGGCGGAGTTTATCTATGTCGCGGGAGTAGTCCAAATTATTCCTCGGAAGATTTTTGCTGTAATATGCTCATTAATTCGAATGCCGATTTTCATACCGGTCCCCCAATTGCATCCTCAGTGAGCTTATTGAACTCCCCTTCTCTCATATAGACACCATCGGAGGTCAGCAATGTGATTTTGACATCTCCCTGTTGGGGTGGTGAAGTCCGTGTGTTTTGCGGGTCTGCTTTAGAAACCATGCGCTGGCCATTGTGCATAAATGCCGTAATGCGGGTATCGATCGCCTTGTTATGGGCCTCGTAAGTAATTAATTTCCCGGAATAATTAATATACCTGGCGGTGCCATCTGTGTATGCCGCCACAACATCTATGCCTCCATTGATACCGTACTCGACGATCATTCCTAATAACTCTTGGCGGTCAATCTCTACACCCAGTTGCCTCAATTTGTTATACGCCAAAATCCTCGAACGTGTCTCACCGGCGGGGTCTTGTCCAATTTTTTTGAGTTCATCCTTATCTGCGGATTCGGAAAGCAGGATGCTCCACGGCGGCTCCTCTTCACCATCAGAGCCGTTTTTGAATAACTTAATATCATCGCAAAATAAGAGGTTATAAATGACGTTCCTCCCCTCATCTTTATAGGGATTTAACCCGTGTGCAGAGCAAGGTACTCCCGTAAAAATACTCACCAAGGAAGCTATAATGGCGATTTTTCCTTTCATAAAATTTTAAAAATGGACCCGAGGGGGCTCGAACCTCTGACCTTCTCCATGTCAAGGAGACGCTCTAACCAAACTGAGCTACGGGTCCGCTGTATTTTTTTCTTTCTCTGCGTTTTTGAGTTCCTGTAAATGGGCGGGGAGGGAATTGAACCCTCATGACCTTGCGGTCACAGGATTTTAAGTCCTGCGTGTATACCAGTTCCACCACCCGCCCTCAACTTACCCCCATTTTTCTTTTATACATATATCTAGAGAAAGTTGAGGGCTGCACTTGTTTCCTTAAATGTTGTTCTAAGAAAAACAAGTGCGCCCCTCCGTCGCCACAATCTTTACGTATTCTTTTTCGATTTCTTAATGGTGCTTGTGCCCGGCAACCATCCAATAAAACACAAATACCCCCAAACAGCCACGTCGATGACGGTCATCGCCAACCGATTTTTTGCAAAAAACTCCGCCGAAGCCCTAGCTCCGGCATTAAAACTATCCTCAACTCCCTCGCCGGAAGGTCCTGCTATGCCCCCAACAAATCCTCCAACGATGGAATGTATGACAATCATGACTGGCAACAACCAAAGCAGGCAAAAAACTATTCTAGTAACGGGATTTCTTTCTTCCGACATCGATCTCCCTTGATATTTTTTGGAGGCGTGGACCGGAATCGAACCGGTGAATAGCGGTTTTGCAGACCGCTGCCTTACCACTTGGCTACCACGCCCTCTGATTACCACAATCTTACTTTTGCAAATTCTTCTAGAAAAATCAGAGGGCAGTACTTGCTTCCTTATAAGCTTTCTAGAGAGAGCAAGTGCGCCGTCATCAGCCACAATCTTACTTTTGCAAATTCTTCTAGAAAAATCAGAGGGCAGTACTTGCTTCCTTATAAGCTTTCTAGAGAGGGCAAGTGCGAGGTCATCAGCCACAATGTTTCTATTCCAAATAACCCTGTTCGAAGAACCGGGACTAATCCTTTTTATCAGATGGAAAAGAAAGCCCCCCGGCATCCTTTAGCAGCTTAACCATCTGGGCATTGTTATTTTTCAGGGCAAAATCTAGGGCTGTCTCATTTTCCCTATTGGTTCTAAAATTTACCTGGGCCCCTGATTTCAACAATAAATCAACAGCTTGCGAGTGATTATTATTCGCAGCAACCATTAAAGCCGTCCTGCCATGCCAATTGGTCTTGTCAATCTTGACACCTTTGTCTAACAGTAATTGTATGATCGCAATATTCCCCTTGTGTGCAGCCTCCGGCAATACTGGTATTAGATAATTATCCTGGTCTGGGTTATGCCCTTATGCAAGAGTTTCTTCAATTCTTCAACATCATCTTTCTTAATGGTTTCCAAAATCAACCCGTTACTGGTCGTCGCACTTATTCGAGGGTCTGATAGCGCCGCCTCTAATTTCTCCACAGCAGGCGCCATCCGATCATTGAATCTTAAGAGCCGATTGCTCAGTTCTATCAATTGATCCAGGGCCTTTTTTTCCTTTTCCGTAGGCGGATCTTCTTTGATTGCTCCAGCTAATAACGCGCGCATGTTTCCTATCTCTTGTTTATCGTCGGGATACGGTTGTTCCCATTTCTTCAACTCATTCTCCGCCTCAGAATATTTGCCATCCTTGAGACGGGTTGAAAATTTCACTCTTTGATGGCTATGCGCATTGCTTTTTTTAATCTCATCAATGCTTGTTGTATCTGCCATTACCGCTTGCGTTGTTATAAACAACACGGCAATGGCATAAATTGCCGACTTTGCTCTCATTGGCCGATGGCCGCTTGGACGATGGTTTCCACCTCCGCCAAATGCCCCACCCCGATATCGCCGTTGGCCAGCTTGCCTTTAACCGGCTCCACGAATTTGATGCCGTGTTTTTTAAGCTTCGCGCAATTCTCGACGACGATGGCATTGGTGTACATCTCATCATGCATCGCCGGCGCGATCACCACCGGCGCCCGCACCGTCAATATAAACGTGGTCAAGAAATCATCGGCCATCCCGTGCGCGATTTTGGATATCACATTGGCCGTTGCCGGGGCAATCAAGACCAGGTCCGCATCCTTGGCCAAATCAATGTGCGCCAATTGCCAGCCCTGCGGGTCGAACATGTCCCCGTATACGGTTTTGCCGGAGAGCGTGGCCAACGTTAGCGATGTAATAAATTGCTGCGCCCCTGTCGTCATAATGACCGAGACCTCGCAACCTTTCTCCTGCAGCCGGCGGATGATGTCGCCGGCCTTATAGGCCGCAATGCTCCCGCAGACCCCCAAGACAATTTTTTTCTTCACGTTGTTTCCTTATTTTTTGCCCGCGTTTTTTGGATCAAACTCTTTTTCAACGCATTTCTCAACGACTTTGCCCTGGCGGATTTCATCCAGCGCGATGGTGGTTAATTTTGCTTCCGAAGGGGCCTGGATGAGTTTGGCTCCGGTATTGCTGATTTCCAAAGCCCGACGGGACGCAAGGCGCACCAAAGTATAAACGCTTCCCCCGGCTTTACCTAACAATTCTTCTAACGGCTGATAACCCATATGCTCGATTCCTCCAATTTCAAACTCTGCCACTTAATAAAAACAGTTTTTATAACACACGCGCTGGGGGCTGTCAACCTTTCCCCGAAGCCCCTGCGTTTCCTTCGGGCGCCAAAATTTTAACAATGATCCGCTTTAATTCCCGACGAGCTTTGTCCAGACGGCCATTGGTGATGACGTGCTCGTACTGCCCCGCTTCTTTAAGCTCGGCCCGGGCAATGTCCAGGCGCCGCTTAAGGCCCTCAGGGGATTCCGAGGCCCGCCGGCTCAATCGCTCCCGCAGCACTTTCATCGACGGGGTCTTTATAAAAACTCCCACGGTGCGGGGGAATTCCTGCCGCACATTCCGGGCCCCCTTGACATCGATGCACAAGAGCACGTTCTTGCCCTTGCCCAACAGGCCAAGCACCTGCCGTTTGGACGTGCCGTAATAATTATCACATACCTTCTCCCACTCCAAGAAATACCCCTTGGTGATCCGCGATTCAAATTGCGGCCGGGTGAGAAAGAAATAATCCTTGCCCCTTTTTTCGCCGGGACGCATTGGGCGGGTGGTGGCAGAAACGGATTTGATCAGAATTTGCTTTAACGCCGGGTCTTTGAGCAGCGCCTTGTGCAGCGTGGTCTTTCCAGATCCAGACGGACCTGAAAGGATAATGATTTTGCCCTCCTGCTTACTCAACATTATTGGCCTGCTCGCGAATCTTTTCTACCTTGCCCTTCAGCGCGATGACAGCAGCGGAAATTTCCTTGTCCTGCACCTTGGACCCAACGGTATTGGTCTCTCTTTGCATTTCCTGGGCGATGAAATCTAGCTTCTTGCCTGCTTCCAGATTTTGTTTGAGCAGGGCCTTGGCCTCGTCGATGTGGTGCGACAGGCGCGCCAACTCTTCGTTGATGTCATTGCTTTTCCGGTAAGCCGCAAACTCATCATTGCTCAGAGTCTGTTTATTTTCCTTAAGCAACGCATTTGCGCGGGCCCTGATTTGAGAAATCCGCTTGTTCATGCGTGAGAGCTGGCCGCCGATGTCAGTCACCAAAGACCGGCCTTCCCGCCGGCGCATCTCGGCCACCGAAACGATCGCCTTCAGCAAAGCCTTCTCAACCGCAGGCCATAGGGCCTGGGCCGGGACAAAGACTTCCTTAGTTTCAATAACACCGGGGAGCTTGAGTATGTCCGCCGCGGTTAAATCGTACGCAATCCCCAGGCGCCTGGCCAATGCTTTGCCAAAATCCACATAACGCTGCACCGCATCGGGGTTGAGCACAACATCCACCCCTGGTCTCTCAATGATCCTAACCGCAATGGTCACCCGGCCGCGCTTGATGTGCGCAAAAACAATTTTTTGAATGCGCTCTTCGAAGGCGGAAAACCCCGACGGCAAATAAAACGCCGGGTCAAAATACCGATGGTTGACGCTTTTAATTTCCACCAGCCCTTTGACCTTCTTAATGCTAAAATCGCTGGCCCCAAATCCGGTCATTCCTGAGATCATAAATTTTATCCTATCTAATGGCGCCCTATGAGGGGATTAAACAAAAAGCTTGGGTAAACCTCAATCCTTGTGTAAGGAACAGTTATGATCTGAGGCACAAGGTTGGCGTTTCCGCCAAATGTTTGCGAGGTTTTACGTCGAGAAAATTAATATAATAAATTCACCTATAAAATTTTCGAGACGTAAACCGAAGCAAACGGCGGAAATGTCCCCTGCCGAACATAATAACTGCTCCTTTACTTAATGCTTAAGCAACTCGGTTTTTTTAAACCACAATCTAATTTCCCGTTCAGCTTCCATGCGGTCCGACGAGACGTGCACCAAATTTTCATAGACCCCTTTGGTGGTGATGCGGCCGAATTTCCCGCGCACGGATTTAGGGTGCGCTTCTTCGGGGTTGGTGGCACCGGCAATAGCGCGGCATTTTTTGACCGCATGGTCTCCAGCAAACACCATGGCCACCACCGGCTGGCCGTCATGCAGGTCCCCCGCTAAATAAGACACGATCTCTTTATAAAAGAACTTGTCCCGCAAATGGCCGTAGTGCGCCTGGGCTTTTTTATGCGATACCGCCACCAGCTTAAGCCCCACCAAATGCACATCTCCGACGAGGAATTGGCTTAAAACCTCCCCGGCCAAACCTTTGCGCATCCCATCAGGCTTAATAAGAACGAGCGCCGATTCCCTCATGTGCGAATGATCCCCAAGATGCGATCCAAGTCATCCAACGAATAGTATTCAATGACCACTTTGCCTTTGTTATTTCGGTGCTCCACAAACACCCGTGTCCCCAGCCTCTGGCTGAGCTCCTCTTCCAGAATTTGAATGTCCCGGCTTTTGGAGTTTACTTTCTTAATTTTGTTTGCCAGAGTTTGCGTATCCTTGCGCACGTAAGCCTCGACTTGGCGCACGGACAAATTCTTGGCAATGGCCATATCCGCCATTGCTTTTTGGTCTTTGGCACTGTCTAGCCCTAACAGCGCCCGGGCATGGCCTTCAGAAATTCTCTCTTCAATGATATACTGCTGAATTTCTTGAGGTAATTTGAGCAGCCGCAGCCCGTTCGTAATCGACGTGCGGTCTTTGCCCACTGACTGAGCCACGGATTCCTGGGTCAACTTAAACTCTTCAATCAGACGTTTGTACCCTAACGCCTTATCTACGGCGTTGAGATCCTCCCTCTGAATATTCTCGATCAATGCTAGGACAAAGGATTCCTGGTCCGTTACATTTTTGATAATGACGGGCACCCGAGGTAATCCCAAGGCTCGGGCTGCCCGCAACCGCCGTTCTCCAGCAATAACCTCGTAACCATTTCCGGCCGCCCGGACTAGAATCGGCTGAAGGATCCCCTTTTCAGCTATGGAGGCTTTCAAGCTTTCCAGACTGGAATCATTATAATTCTGGCGTGGTTGTTGTCGGTTGTTTTTTATAATGCTTGTTTCCAGACTGGAAACAGCCCTATCTTTATTATTTTCATCTAGTTTCTGAGAAATTAGGGCCGACAGGCCTTTTCCCAATACTTTATTTTCCATCTAAAATCTCCTTAAGAATTCTTCTGCCAATTCCTGATATTTGAGAGAGCCGGCGGATTGGGGATCATAGTAGGTAATGGGCTTTCCGTAGCTAGGCGCTTCGCTCAGGCGCACGTTGCGAGGAATGACGGTCCTGTACACCTTCTCTTTGAAATAGGTTTTAATTTCATTGATGACCTCATTGGTCAAATTGGTGCGGTAGTCAGCCATGGTCATCAACACGCCTTGAATTTCCAAATTAGAGTTCATGCCATCTTTTATAAGTCCAATGGTATTAAGTAGTTGCGATACTCCTTCCAAGGCGTAAAATTCACATTGTATAGGAATTAAAAGAGAGTCCGCAGCAACTAGGGTATTTAAAGTCAACAGCCCCAGCGATGGCGGGGAATCAATGAAGATAAAATCATAGTTACTCTTAATCTGGTCCAGGGATTTCTTCAATCGGGTTTCGCGGGAGATAGCCCCCACCAATTCAATTTCCGCGCCCGTAAGATGAATGTTGCAAGGAACAATATCTAAGTTCGGATAATCAGTTTTATGAATAATGTCGGCGATTTGAAATTTGTGGACCAGGACATCATATATGGAGGTCTTAATGTCGCTCTTGTTGACCCCCACTCCACTTGTAGCATTCCCTTGGGGATCCATATCCACCAAGAGAACCTTTTTTCCTAATGCGGCTATAGATGCGGCTAAATTAACCGAAGTTGTCGTTTTGCCGGTGCCCCCCTTCTGGTTGCACACAGCTATGATCTTAGACATGTTCGGGCCTTTCCCGATTGTTTCATGTGGAACAGGGGTTTGGCTTACTTCTTGATCGTAGCTTTGATTTTCGCTAATTTTGCACCCCTCATGCCAAAAAGGCCCCGCTTCTCCTCACAGACTACTTTAATATCCAACGTTTCACGTCCAACGCCAAATATTTTCTCTGCCTTGCCAATGGCCTCTTCCACAGTACCGCCCTCAAATTCCTTAAATCCCCCTTCTAGAAACATCATTTCACCTTCATCATTTTCCACTGGGTAAGGGTTGACAACAAATAAAACACTGTAAAATACAACGATAGCCCGGCAGCAAATTTATAAAAAATAAACCCTATAAATCCCGGAAATATGTACATCATCATCTTCTGTTGCAAGGCCTGCTGCTCGTCGGTAATGACCATGCTCTTCGCGGATAAAAACTGTTGTGCGGCCATGACAATGGCCATGAGTATAGGTAATATATTAAATTCATTCCCCAGAAAAGGCAATGAAAAAGGTAGAATAAATAATCGATCCGGCAAGGTCAAATCCCGGACCCACAAGAACCCCTCGCCATTAAAATAATGCGCCCGCCAGATCACCTGATACAATGCCATAAATAAGGGCATCTGTAAAATAAGCGGCAGACACCCTCCCATGGGATTAATCTTTTCCCGACGATAAACCTCTAAGATCTCAGCCTGGGCCTTTTTTGGGTCACCCTTGTTGCGGTCCTGAATTGCCTTAATCTTAGGTGAAATGAGCTGCATTTTCCGCATGGATGCCATGCTTTTAATCGTCAGCGGATAGCTTAACGCATAAACCAATAGCGCTATCAATATAATACATAACCCCCAGCTTTTAAATATGTTATGTAAAAACGGTATAGTATAATATATGGCCATGGCTATGCCGTTAATGAGCCAAAATCCGCTAAAAGCCACAATCTTCTCAAATTCCTTCTCGTAGGTCTTCATGAGGGAAACGCTCTGAGGACCTGCATACACTGTAAATTCGAACGACTGCGGCTCCCCTTGCGCCACCCGATGTTCCTGAGGAACAACCGAGACCTGAAGCTCCTTATCCGAAACTACTTTAATCGCATGGCCTTTAGTCTGGAATTCGGGCCTAACCACAAAAGCATTATAGTGATCTCTAAATCCAGCCCACTTCACCGTGCCATCTTGGCTCTTTGCCTCTTTCTGCTCAAATTTAAACGCGTTCCCCTTGCGAACAATCTTATCATTGCTATTGACAGAATACTCGTCCAGCATGGTCTCCCTCTTATTACTTGGATCAATCATATTAGAATTAATACCAAATAGTACGAACTCGAGATTTTCCAGTCTGGACATCATGCGGGATGGAAAAAATTCGATTTTTACCTTAAACGCATTCTCATCAATAGATTCGACAGTTTTCACGATCCGCCAATTGTCATTCTCATACGCATAGCTCTTGCCGTCAACCCTTGGTTTGAACTCAACAGACTCGAACCCCGGAATAACCAGAATGTCATCCAAAGGAAAAACAGGGTGATGGCCGACTCCGACATTGTGGAGAGACCCGCCCACATTTGAAACTTGCATATTCAGTGATGGGGTTTTTATATCGTAGTTTTCGGCCACTATTTCTGGATCAGTGGAGTGTATTGGCTTTTTTGAGGTCTGTTGCAGGATAACATCAGTTATTTTCTTAACTTGTTTACTTTCAATAACTTCTGAATTAACAGCTGTTTGCGGCCGTTTAGGCGGAACAAAAATGCTCTGATAGAGGAATAAAACCGCTAGGGAGGCAAAAATGGCCAGGATTGTTTTTCGTTCCATCATTATTTTACCGGATCATGGCCGCCGTGAGATAGGGGAGAACATCGTAACAGCCGCCAAAGAGCTAAGGTCATTCCTTTCAGGGTGCCGTGCTTGTTAATGGCATCAATGGCATAGTCCGAGCAGGAAGGGGAAAATCGACAGTGTCCGGCGGTGAAAAAGCATATACGCCGGTACAGCCTGATAAAGCCGATAGTGACCTGACTGATCATGGAAAGCCGGGGATTTTATAACGGGATAATGTTATGGCGGCCCTTGGCCCGGCGGCGTCTAAGCACCTCTCTGCCGTCGGATGTTGCCATGCGCCTGCGAAAACCGTGTTTCCTCTTGCCCACAATTTTGGTAGGGGTCTTTAAATGCTTTTTCATAATTTGTCGATTATAACACAGGGCATCCCCAAGTCAAGTTTTTTACAATTGTCCAGACTGCAAAATCACAGCTGAAGCCGTCGGGAATATCGAGCGATACGAAAAATCCGTTGCATTGTCAATTTTGTTTGTTATAATCCCCAATACTGCGAAGCAGGATTGGCCCGAAGGGTCGAGGGACAAGCCGTTCGTCCCGAGAGGTAACCCCCGAGCGTTTTTTATGAGTGGGGTAATCCCCAATACTGCGAAGCAGGATTGGCCCGAAGGGTCGAGGGACAAGCCGTTCGTCCCGAGAGGTAACCCCCGAGCGTTTTTTATGAGTGGGGTAATCCCCAATACTGCGAAGCAGGATTGGCCCGAAGGGTCGAGGGACATGAAACGTTGGAGAGAAGATGGCCCCGAGAGGGAGTCCCGGCTGCTCCGACGATGTCCACAGCTGTGGATAACTTGTGAACGCCTTACCTTAAGTATGAATCTCCTCGAAGTCTGGCAAAAAGTCCAACAACCCATCCGCGCCGCCATCGGAGACACGTCTTATGACACCTGGTTTACCAACTTAAACGCGGTCGACCACGGGGAAGGCAAGACCATCACCGTGCAAGCGCCGGATGAATTTTTTAAAAACTGGATCGTGGAGCACTACGCCACTATGATCGCGCGCTGTTTAAGAACCCAGTCCGGGGAGGACCTGGCCCTGCAGTTTGAAGTCAACACCGGGCTGCTCAATAAACCGGTGCAGGAAAAATTAAACCGGCTGGAGCAGCATTTTGACAGCGGCAATAAAAATTTAGGCCTCAACAGCCGCTTCGTCTTTGAAAATTTTGTGGTGGGCCCGTCAAACCGTTTTGCCTTTGCGGCCGCCCACGCCGTGGCGGATTTTCCGGCCAAAACCTATAATCCTTTCTTTATTTATGGTCCGGTGGGGTTGGGCAAGACTCACCTCATGCAGGCCATTACCCACGAAATCAGCAGCCGGCATCCGTCGCTCAAGGTGTGTTATTTATCATCGGAAAAATTCACCAACGAGCTCATCAATGCCATTCGGCACCGCGCCACCGAGGCGTTTCGGCAAAAATACCGCACCATCGATGTGCTGCTCATCGACGACATCCATTTCATCGCCGGCAAAGAATCCACCCAGGAAGAATTTTTTCACACCTTTAACAGCCTGCACGACCACTGCAAGCAAATCATCATCTGTTCCGACCGGCCGCCGAAAGAAATCGCTAACCTGGAGGAGCGCCTGGTGTCGCGCTTTGCCTGGGGCTTGATTACCGACATTCAGCCGCCGGACTATGAAACCCGCGTGGCCATCTTAAGGAAAAAGCTGGAGCTGGAGTCCGTGGTGGTTGCCGACGATGTGGTGACTTTCATCGCCGCTGAAATCAAGTCCAACATCCGCGAGCTCGAGGGGGCACTCATCCGCGTGGTGGCCTATGCTTTGCTGGAAGGCAAACCCGTCAACTTGCAGGTGGCCAAGAATGTGCTCAAAGACATGGTGAGGGAAACCGTCAAAACCATTAGTGTGGAAATGGTGCAAAAAGAGGTGGCCGCCTATTTTAAAATCGCGGTGGCAGACTTAAAAACCAAGAAACGGCACAAAAATATCATTTTGCCCAGACAAGCAGCCATGTACCTGGCCCGCAAGCTGACATCCCATTCATTGCCTGAAATCGGCGCGGCTTTTGGCGGCAAGGACCACACCACCATCTTGCATGCCTGCCGCAAAATTGAAAACGAATTGAACAGCAACAAAGAAATACAAAAAATCGTTGAGCATTTGAATTTTGTTCTATTAGAATAGGGTTGGAATATTGTGTATAACTTACCCGTTTATTCAAGTGTTATCCACAGCTGTGAATAATTGTAAGATACTGATAAATAATGGGTTTTGTGTTTCATTCAATTTATCCACAACCCTTACTAATATGACGGCTATATGGAGCGAAAATTTCCAACAGCAATAAGAAGGATGCCTTGATGAAAATCAAAATTGGGAAAGAAGAACTTTTAAGCGGGATCCAGGTCGTAGGTAATATTGTCTCTTCCAGGGCCACACTTCCTATACTGTCAAACATGTTAGTGGAGGCCAAAAGCGATGGTTTGAAAATGAACACAACGGATTTAGACATTGGTATATCCTGTGAATTGCCTGTGCATACTTTTGAACAAGGGGCGATAACTATTCCAGCTAAGAAGTTTAGCGATATTATTAGAGAGCTTCCAGCCGGGGAAGTGATCATCTACGCCCGCAAGAACAATCAAATTGAAATAGAGGGCACCAACTGCCGGTTTAAGCTTAACGGCCTTCCAAAAGAGGAATTTCCTAAGTTTCCAGAATTTAAAGACAAAGACGCGGTGTTGATTAAACAAACCGATTTAAAAGAAATGCTCCGGTTAACGTCTTTCGCGGTTTCGTATGAGGAATCACGGTATGTGTTAAACGGGTTGTTATTGGAAATTTCCGGAGACACGGCGCGGATGGTGGCGACCGACGGCCGGCGATTGGCTAAGATTGAGAAAAAATTATTGCAAGCCAGCGCTAAAGATTTTTCTATTATTATTCCCATTAAGGCGGTGGCGGAAATAAGCCGCAATTTAAAAGAGTCGGGAGATTGCGTGATCATCGGGGGGCCCAACCAGGTCTTATTTAACATCGACGGGATTTTGATTGCCACCCGCATCATTGAAGGGGAGTTTCCTAATTACAAACAGGTCATTCCCAAAGAGATTCCACATAAAGTCAAAGTGAAGACGGCGGATTTGCTGGCTGCCATCCGCCGGGCAAATTTGTTGTCCACCCCCGATTTCCAGGCTATCAAATTCGAGGTGTTTAAGGACAAGCTGGTGATTTCCAAGACTACGCCGGACGTGGGGGAGTCCAGGGAAGAAATTGACATTGAGTACGGCCAGCAGGAAATGATGGTGGGGTTTAACCCGCAGTTTTTTATCGACGTGCTCAAGAACATTTCTGACGAGCGCCTGGAGCTGGAATTTCTGGGCCCGGACAAGCCTTGCGTGCTGCGTTTGCGGGAATATTTGTATTTGGCGTTGCCGATGAGGCTGTGATGGATGCCATTGGGGATATCATTCCAAGGGTGATTGCGCCTTTGGCCCAGGGGAATTTAAACCCCACAGGTCTGGCGCAGATGTGGGAACGTTTGTACGGCAAGACCGAAGGCGCCGCGGCAGCGGAATTTAAGGACGGGTGTTTGACCGTGCACGTGGATTGCTCGGCGAGGTTGGTGCGCATGAATGCCCAGAAGGCAAACTATTTGGCAGAACTCAGCCAAAAAAATCCGAAAATTAAAGCGTTGCGGTTTAAAGTCGGGAAAGTGTAATACTTGAGCGGCATTTTTTAAGGGGAGTTTATGAAGAATTCGGACGACAAACCAGAAAAGAAAAGAGGCAAGTACACGGCGGAAAGCATCCAGGTGCTCGAGGGCTTGGAGGCGGTGCGCATGCGACCGGCCATGTATATTGGGGACACCTTCAGCCGCGGCCTGCACCACTTGGTTTATGAGGCGGTGGACAATTCCATCGACGAGGCCTTGGCGGGGCACTGCGACGCCATTGAAGTCTCCATCCACCAAAACGATTCGATCTCGGTGGTCGACAATGGCCGCGGCATTCCGGTCGACATCATGCAGAAGGAGAAAAAACCGGCGGTGGAAGTGGTCTTGACCACTTTGCATGCCGGCGGCAAGTTTGATAAGGATTCTTATAAGGTTTCCGGAGGTTTGCACGGGGTGGGCATCAGCTGCGTGAATGCCTTGTCCGAATGGTTTGAAGTAGAAGTCAAACGCGAAGGCTCGATTTATCATATGCGTTTTGAGCGGGGAAAGACCGCCGACAAACTGACCACCATCGGCAAGACCAAAACCACCGGCACTAAAGTTTCTTTTAAGCCCGACCGCAGCATTTTTAAAGAAACCCATGTGTATTCGTACGACATTCTGGCCAAGCGCCTGCGCGAGCTGGCATTCTTAAACAAGGGCATATCCATCAAGCTCGTTGACGAGCGCGAAGGGAAAACCAAAGAGAATGTGTTCCTTTTTAAGGGCGGCATCATTTCCTTCGTCGAGCATTTGTCCCAAAATAAAATGCCGCTGCACAACAAAGTGTTTTATTTTGAAAAGGAAAAGGACAATACCAGCGTTGAAGTCGCCATGCAGTACAATGACAGCTACAATGAAACGGTCTTTTCCTATGCCAACAGCATCAACACCATCGAGGGCGGCACACATCTTTCTGGTTTTCGCTCCGCCCTCACCCGGGCCATCAATAATTACGCCAAATCCAAGAAACTGTTGAAAGACGATGTGGCCATCACCGGCGAGGACACCCGCGAGGGTTTGGTGGCGGTCATTTCCATTAAAATCCCTTTCCCGCAGTTTGAAGGTCAGACCAAAACCAAGCTCGGCAATTCGGAAGTCGATGGCATGGTGGCGTCGATGACCCTGGAGGCCTTGACGCAATTTTTCGAAGAGAATCCGCCGGTGGCCAACAAAATCTTGGACAAGGCGCTCATGGCGGCCCGCGCGCGTGAGGCGGCGCGCAAGGCCCGGGAACTCACCCGCCGCAAGGGGGCCTTGGACAGCGGAGGCCTGCCCGGCAAACTCGCCGATTGTTCGGAAAAAGACCCCAGCCAGTGCGAGTTGTATCTGGTGGAGGGTGATTCCGCCGGGGGTTCCGCCAAGCAGGGCCGCAACCGGGCGTTCCAGGCGATTTTGCCGCTGAAGGGAAAAATTCTAAATGTGGAAAAGTCCCGTCTGGACAAGATCCTTTCCAACGAGGAAATCCGCACTATCATCACCGCCCTGGGTACGGGGGTGAGCGAGGACTTCAATATTGAAAAGCTGCGCTACCACAAACTGATTTTGATGTGCGACGCGGACGTTGATGGTTCCCACATCCGCACTCTGATTTTGACATTATTGTACCGCCAAATGCCGCAACTCGTGGAGGGAGGGTTTGTGTACATCGCCCAGCCCCCCTTATATAAGGTAAGCCGCGGCAAGCGGGAAGAATATATCCAGACCGAAAAGGAAATGAACGATCTGGTGCTGGAATTGGGCACCGACGGCATGCGCCTGACTAAGATCGAAGGCAAACGGTCCTACACCCCGTCGCAATTGACCGAGATCCTGCAGGCCCTGGTGGAACTCGAACGCATCGTCGAGCGTTTGAAGCGCCGGGGGGTGGACTTTGCCGCGTATGTGGACAAATACAACGCCAAAACCAAGAAAATGCCGCGTTATCTGGTCAAGACCGGCGGCAGCGATGAATATGTTTACGATGACAAAGAATTGGCAGAGAAAACCAAGGACGATGAAGAGGCCCAGTACCTGGAAATTTTCGAGTCGGAAGAATTGGAGCTAATCCAGGCCGGCTTGGACAAATTTGATTTGTTTTTGCAAGACTACGAGCGCCGCAACGAAGAGCAGGTGCTGTTGGCCAAGGACAAGAAGGAGAAGGTCAAACCGAAAGAATTATTGAAGCCGTTGTTTTTCGTCGAGGAAGATAAGGACAAGACCGAGATCATGTCCATCGCGGATTTATTGCAGCATGTCCGCGCCAACGCCAAAAAGGGCATGCACACCCAGCGTTACAAAGGTTTGGGGGAAATGAATCCGCAACAATTGTGGGACACCACCATGGACCCCGAGCGGCGGACGATTTTGAAAGTGACTTTGGAGGACGCGGTGGAGGTGGACAAGACGTTTGCCATGCTCATGGGCGACGAGGTCGAACCCCGCCGGGCCTTCATCGAAACCTATGCGCATGAGGTGAAGAACTTAGATATTTAGGACATTTAGGGGACACATACCGTGACCTTAATTCCCACTTAGAACCTACCGTAGAATTAAGGTTACGGTATGTGTCCCCCTTTTAAAGAAAGGTAAGCGATGTCGCGTGATTTGAATAAAAAAGAGAAAATCGTTCCGGTGTACATCGAAGAGGAGATGAAGAATTCCTATCTGTCCTATTCGATGTCGGTCATTGTCGGCCGGGCTTTGCCCGATGTGCGCGACGGGTTAAAACCGGTGCACCGCCGCATTTTGTTTGCGATGAAGGAACTCAATCTCGAGCACAACAAGCCTTATAAAAAGAGCGCCCGCATCGTGGGCGAGGTGCTGGGCAAATACCATCCCCACGGCGACACCGCGGTGTATGACACCATGGTGCGCATGGTGCAGGAATTTTCTTTGCGCTATCCTTTGATCGACGGGCAGGGGAATTTCGGTTCCATTGACGGCGATGCGGCAGCGGCCATGCGTTACACCGAGGCACGCATGGCTTCGGTGGCCGAAGAGATGATGAACGACATTGACAAAGGGACGGTGGATTTTTCCCCCAATTTCGACGGCTCGCTGGATGAGCCGGACATTTTGCCCGGCATGATTCCCAATTTATTGGTCAACGGTTCCTCGGGGATTGCCGTCGGCATGGCCACCAACATGCCCCCGCACAATCTGGGCGAAGTCATTGACGGCGTCGTGCATTTGCTGGACAACCCCGAGGCCGCCATCAAGGATTTGATGAAGTTTGTCAAAGGCCCGGATTTTCCGACCGGCGGCATCATCTGCGGCCGTGAGGGGATCGTGGACGCGTACAACAATGGCCGCGGCAAAGTCATCATCCGCGCCAAGGCTTCCGTTGAGCAGCAAAAGGGCAACCGGGAATTCATCATCATCAACGAACTCCCATATCAAGTCAATAAGGCTAATCTCATTGCTCACATTGCTGAGCTGGTGCAGAACAAACAGGTCGACGGCATCACCGACATCCGCGACGAGAGCGACAAAGACGGCATCCGGGTGGTCATTGAACTTCGCCGGGAAGTGGATCCCAATATTGTGCTGAATTATTTGTTTAAGCACACCCAGATGGAAGTGACCTTTGGGATCATCAATCTGGCCTTAGTCAACAAAAGCCCCAAAGTTTTAAATATCAAGCAATTGATGGGCCATTACATTGGCCATCGCCGCGTGGTCATCCGCCGACGGACCCAGTTTGATTTGGACAAAGCATTGCGCCGCGCTCACATTCTGGAGGGCCTGAAGACCGCCTTTAAACATCTGGATGAAATCATCAAGACCATCCGGGCTTCCAAAACCACCGCGGACGCCAAGGAAGCGCTGATCCGTAAATTCGACCTTTCGGAAGTCCAGGCCCAGGCCATTTTGGAAATGCAGTTGCAGCGTTTGGCAGCCCTGGAGAGGGACAAAATTGAGGCCGAGTACCAGCAGTTGCTTAAGGACATTGACAATTACCGCGCCATATTGGCGTCTGATAAGCGGGTGGATGCCATCATCAAAGAAGAGTTGGCGGCCCTGCGCAAAAAATACGCGGACGAGCGCCGCACCGAGATTGCCGGCAAGGCCGAAGACATCGCCATCGAGGATTTGATCGCCGACGAGGAAATGGCTATCACCATCAGCAATAAGGGATACATCAAGCGCTTGTCGGTGGACGGATACCGCTCTCAAAAACGCGGGGGCAAGGGGGTCAACGCCATGACCACGTCGGAAGATGATTTTGTGGAACGCATGTTTGTGGCCTCCTCGAAAGACTATTTGCTTATTTTTTCAAATCTGGGAAGCGTGCGCTGGTTGAAGGTCTACGAGATCCCCGTCGCCTCACGCACCGCCAAGGGCAAAGCCATCATCAACTTGCTGTCTTTTAAACCCGACGAGAAAATCAGCGCCATTGTGGCGGTGAAAGAATTCCGCGACGATCAATTCTTGGTTTTTGCCACCAAGCAGGGATTGGTCAAAAAGACCGCGCTGTCGGCCTACGGCAACCCGCGCAAGGGCGGCATCGTCGGCATCGGCTTAGAAAAAGACGATGAGCTCATCGGCGTGGCGTTAAGCAACGGCAAGGAAGACGTGCTCTTGGCCACGCATATGGGCATTGCCCTGCGGTTCCAGGAGAAGCAGCTGCGCAACATGGGCCGCGGCGCCAAGGGCGTGCGGGGGATAAATTTGGAGAAAAAGGACTATGTGGTGGGCATGCTGGTGTTTGCCCCCGACGTGGACAAGACCGGCGCCAAGCTTCTTACCGTCTGCGAGTTGGGATATGCCAAGCGTTCCGATTTTGCCGACTACCGCACCACCTCGCGCGGCGGCAAGGGCATCATCAATGTGAAGTTGACCGAAAAAAACGGGGCTGTGGTGGGAGTGCTCACCACCAATGACGACGATGAAATCATGGCGGTGACCAAGCAGGGCATGGTGGTCCGTTCTTCTCCGTCGGAGATCCGCGAGACCGGCCGCAGCGCCGTGGGCGTGCGATTGATTGCGCTGGGGAAGTCCGACGCCGTCACTTCCATCGCGCACGTGGTGGGCAAGGAAGACGCAGAGTAGAATGGGCTTGACGAAAGGAAGGCTCCGCTTATAATAGGCCGATTCTTGCCGCATATTTTCGACCCCATCGTCTAGTCTGGTCAGGACACAAGCTTTTCAAGCTTGCAGCACGGGTTCAAATCCCGTTGGGGTCGCCAATTTCAAAAGGGGTTTACCCTATTTTGAAATTGAAGATCTCACGATTGAACCCGAAACCCAGATGACAAAAACATTAAGCTAACGACGTTGTCTGCTGAGATGCATTGGGTAGGCCGTTGACAATGCATGGGTTCCATTCAAAGTTTCAAATGTTTTTATGATAAGGAAGCTTTGAATGCGCGACTATAGATTTTTTAAGCTGGAGCGCAATCCCGTTGGGGTCGCCGCAGATGACAAGACAGTTTACAGAAAGGACAGCACATGTTAACCATTTACGGTTCGGATTTATCCGGTCCCGCCATCAAGGTCAGGCTGACCGCCAATTACATAGGCATCGATTACAAGTGGCAGCCCCTCAATTTGCGTGAAGGGGAACAGAAACAGGAATGGTTTTTAAAGATCAATCCCGTCGGAAAAATTCCGGCCATTGATGATGACGGGTTTCATTTGTTCGAGAGCAATGCCATCTGCAAATACCTGGCGGAGAAACACAGATCGCCGATTTACCCGGCGGACATGAAGAAACGCATTGTGGTGGAGCAATGGATTGATTTTGTTGGTTTTCATATCGGGGTGCACTTCTCAACGGTGGCCTTCAGCCGTATCTTTGCTCCTCGGATGAACCGGCCGGTCAATGAAAAGGCCCTCGAAGACGCGCAAAAATTTTTAGACCAGTATTTTCCGTTGCTAGAGAAACAATTGGGCGCCCATAAATATGTGGTCAGCGACGAAATGACTCTGGCGGACTTGGTGTTGTTCGCCACCCTGGAACCGGCGGAACTGGCGAATGTCAGCTTAGCCGCATATCCAAACTTAAGCGCCTGGCGAGCCCGTTTAAAAAGACAGCCGTTCTATACCAAGTCGTACAAAGAATACGGCGAGATGCTGGTCGCCAAGAAATAGGGGACAGCCCCCTATTTTTCCCTATTTTTCCTGCTTTTTCTATGCGCATAGCCCTGGTCCAATTCAATGCTTCGCCGGACAAGAAAGAGAATCTCCGACGGGCATCGCAGATGATAAACGATGCGGTGGGCAGCGGCGCCAGATTTGTGCTGCTGCCGGAAATTTTTCACTGCCGGATTGACCCTCGCCACATTAAAGCCAGCGCGGAGAGCGTCAACGGCGAAAGCATCCGCACCCTTCAAGGCCTCGCCCGCCGCACCGCGGTCAGCATTCTGGCCGGCTCCATTTATGAGCGCCAGGGCCAGCGCCTCTACAACACCTCGGTCCTTATCAATCCCCTCGGCAACGTCGAGGCAAAATATCGCAAAATTCACTTATTCGACGCCTGCATCGATGATAAGATAATCCGTGAATCGGATAGTTTCGCCGCCGGACGACGGCAGGCCATGGGCAGCGTCGGGAAATTTAAGATCGGACTGAGCGTTTGTTATGATTTGCGGTTTCCCGATTTGTACCGGCGCTACGGTCGCCAAGGCGCCAATGTGCTCACCGTGCCGGCGTGTTTTACCCGCCACACCGGCGAGGCCCATTGGGAGCCGCTCGTGCGGGCCCGCGCCATTGAAAATCTGTCGTATGTGTTGGCCCCCAACCAGGTGGGCGTCGGGGCCCGAGGCATCGAAGCATTCGGCAACAGCATGATCGTATCGCCCTGGGGCGAAATCCTGGCCCGCGGCAGCGACAATAAAGAAGAAGTCATTTTTGGCGACCTTGATATGGGTGAAGTGTACGCCGCCAGGAAAAAACTACCGGGGGTTCTGCATGGGAAATAGAGTCAGAGTGGCGGTCACCGGCGCGGCCGGTCAAATCGGGTATGCTTTGTTGTTTCGCATTGCCGCAGGAGAGGTATTCGGCAAAGACACAGCCATCGATCTTAATTTGTTGGAACTGGAAAAAGCCCTGCCGGCGCTTGGTGGGGTGGTCATGGAGCTGGAAGACTGCGCCTTCCCCTTACTTAAATCTATTACCATCTCCAGCGACGTCAAGGTCGCGTTCAAAGACATTGACTGGGCCTTGCTGGTCGGCAGCGTTCCCCGCAAAGAAGGGATGGAGAGGGGCGATTTACTTAAAATTAATGGCGGCGTATTCATCGAACAGGGCAAGGCCCTATCTAGCCATGCCAAACCCACCTGCAAGGTGCTTGTTGTCGGAAACCCTTGCAATACAAACGCTTGGATTGCTAAGAGTGTGTGCAGCGGTATTCCCGCGGCAAATTTCTTTGCCATGACCATGTTGGACCAGAACCGGGCCGCCGCCCAACTGGCCATTAAGGCCCAGGCGCCGGTGTTGGACGTTAAAAGAGTAGGGATTTGGGGCAATCATTCCGCCACCCAGTACCCTGATTTTTATAATGCCACGATCAGCGGCAAGCCAGCCGCGACGGTCATTACCGACCTGGCCTGGTTACAGGGCGCCTTTATCGAGACCGTGCAAAAACGGGGCGCGGCCATCATTAAAGCCCGCGGGCTGTCGTCCGCGGCCTCCGCAGCCAATGCGGTCATCTGCACCGTGCGGGCCATTATCACCCCCACCCCGTCCGGAGAATTCTTCTCCGCGGCCGTATCTTCAGATGGCAGTTACGGGGTGCCGCAGGGCCTGATGTTCGGCTTTCCCTTGCGCTCCAACGGCCAGTCTTGGGAAATCGTCAAAGATTTAACCCATAATGATTTTGCGAAAGCCAAAATTCAAACCACTTTACAGGAATTATTGTCGGAAAAACAATCCGTGGAAGAGTTGGTGCATTAAAATAACTTAATCTAATGGGGTTGCATTTTGGATTTTTACCGGGTATACTTAGCTATATTCTTTTTCTAAGGGGGAGACATGCAATATTTTGAAAAAAAGTGGGTCGCTGTATTGGCGGTGGTGATGGTTGTTTCAGCAATCTCCGGCTGCGATTTTATCAATTCTTTTCTAAACTCAAACAAAGATTCCAAAAAGACGTCCACAGGAACCGCGGAGCCCGCGACCCGGCCGTCCTCTGCCAAGGCGTCGGCTCCCGCCGGCGATGTTTTGGCCCAGGTAGGCAGTTGGACCTTGACCACCGACCAATTTAATCAACGCCTGAAACTGCTTAAAGAAGGCCTGCCCAATTTTGACGAAAGCAAAGCCAGCAACAAGGAAGCGGTCTTAAATGAATTGGTGCGCCAACAGCTATTGGTCAAGGATGCGGAAGAGGCAGGCATCGGCGCCCAAAAGGAAATCGCCGAGGCCGTGGAGGATTTTCGCCGCACCCTCTTGGTGCAGGAATTGGCGAACCGCTTGACCAAAAACGTGGCGGCCACGGAAAAAGAGGCCCAAGTCTATTTTGACAAAAACAAACAGATGTTTGTTGACCCCATTCAATGGAAAGTCAGCGAAATTGTGGTGGAAGACGAAACTGCGGCCAAAAACATTTTAGTGCAGGTCCTGCAGGGCGGGAGTTTCGCCGACATTGCCAAGGCCCAATCCAAGGGAAAATCCGCGGCAGCCGGCGGGGCCCTGAAACCTTTCGATAACGGCAAGGCCCCTTTCGCCGCCATGCAATCGGCTATCTCTTCTTTGGACGCCGGAGGCACCAGCCCGGTGTTTAAGGGCCCGCAAGGATATTACATCGTGCACGTCGACGACAAAAGAGGCGGCGCGGCCAAGGCATTCAAAGACATCAAAGACGATTTGATCGCGGGCCTGACCTTACGCAAACAGCAGGAAGCCATTTTGGCCCACATCGAGCAGCTTTCGTCAAAAACAAAAGTGCAAATCAACAAGAACCTTCTGGGAGACGGCGCCGTCAAGTAATTCCCGGAAGCAGGAGGATTTGTTTATGGACAAAAAACAGTTAGGGTTGCTCGTGATCGCCGTGGTGGCTGGGCTGGCCGCAGCGGCGTTTATCGGGAAATATGTGACTGATACCATTACGCAGAAAGAGGCCCAGATCCAGGAAGAAAGCGACGCTAAGACCAAACAAATTGTCCAGGCCATGGAGCAAAAGGCCGCGGCAGACAAAGCCGCGCTGCAGGCGGAAATTGCCAGGCAGCGGGCCGAACAAGACCAAGCCATGCAGAAACAAATGGCCGACCTCAAGCTCAGCATACAGAAAAATCCCCAAACCATTAAAAAACCCAAACCATCTCTAGCTGTAAAGACTCCGGCGGGAAAAAGGGCCGTGACCATCAAAGTCGAATCTTTGGGCGCGGTGGGCGGGCTGCTTAACCCCGGCGATTCCGTCGACGTGATTGCCCGTTTAAGTGTGCCGGGCATTGGCGATAAGAAAAATACCGTCACCGCCATGATTTTTCAAGGCCTCGAAGTTTTGGCCGTCAATACCAATTTAGAAGAGACCGGGATTTATTACGACGAGCAGCAAAAAGCGCCTGATTTAAGGATCACGGTCGCGGTCGACCCGGAAGAAGCCGGTTTGTTGTCTTTTGCCGACAAAAACGGCAAAATGGAGCTGGCCCTGCGTTCCCCTCAGGAAAGCGAACGCCAAATGGTCAAAGCCTCCACCTGGAAAACACTGGCCGACTATGTTTTGCAAAATCAAGGGGCAGACATTGACCTGCCGGATTCACTGAAAGGCATTCAACAATCAACCACTGAAGAACCGGAACGGCCGGACATCCAGATCTTCCGGGGCGGCAAGGAGCTTTAAGCCATGAATATATTCAGAATCCTAATAACGCTGGTATTTGTGACCGGATCGATCAATCCCGTCGGTATCGGCATTGCCCAGGAGGTAAAGACCTCGACCTCTGAGGCCAACATGATTTTAGGGGACGTGCAGACGTTTCCAGCCAAGACCCTTTCGCGGGTGTCCGTCACCAACCCTGATATCGCGGATATTTCCGATGCCACGGCCGACAAAGTCACAGTGGTCGCCAAACGGGCCGGGCAAACCGTGTTGTTTTATTGGGATTCCGAAGGTAAGCACACAGTGGCATTGAATGTTTCCAGCGTTGATTTAAATGGTTTAAAGAAACGGCTGCAGCGTTTATTGGAGGAGGCCGACCTTAACGGTTTGAATTTGGACGCCAGCCCGGCGGAAGGCAAAGTCATCGTTTCCGGAGAAGTGTACAAAGAGCAAAGACCCCGGCTGGAACGGCTGCTGGACCCCTTTTCCGAGCAGATCGTCAATGTCACCCGCGAAAAAGATTGCGAAGACATGATCCAGATCGACATGCAGGTGACGGAACTCGGCACCACCCTGGACAAAAATTTAGGCATTGAATGGAACGGCGGAGAAAACAGTCTTCCTTTAAAGCTCATCTATACGGAATCGCTGACTTCGAATTTAGACGGGGCCAGAGATTGGTTTAAGTTGGGGCAATTTAACCGCAGGAATGCCATTATTACGGCGGTCAACTTGCTCATCAAAGACGGCAAGGCCCGCACGTTGTCACGTCCCCGGTTGGTGGTTGCCTGCGGCAAGCAAGCGACCGTGAATGTCGGCGGCGAGGTGCCGGTCGAATCCACCACTTTTAATGCCAGCAGCTTGACGGCGCAGACCAATGTGACATTTAAACAATACGGCGTCACCTTGACGGTAACCCCGACGATCAAAGATGAAAAGATCAATGTGCTGATGAATGTGCAGATTAGCGACGTGGACACCACCTTTCCGGTCACCGCCGCCCGCACCAGCGACATTGCGTATAAGACCCGCACGGCGCAAACGGAACTGGTGATGGAAGACCAGCAGACGGTCATCATGGCGGGCTTGATCCGCTATGCCGAGGCCGAGCAAACCCGTCGGGTGCCGTTCTTGGGAAAAATACCGATTGTGGGCATGTTTTTTAGAAACACCAGCAAGATTGTTCCGGATGAGGCCAAAGAAGTGGTCATTAGCATGACCCCGACCATCGTTCGGACCAAACAATATGCCAGAGATCAGGCCAAGATGCCAGGTGACGATTTAACTAGGAACATGAGAGAATTGGAAGACAAATACGGCATGGAATATGAGCCATTGCCGACGGACAGACCCAAAAATCCTCCGCCTCCTCCACCTAAGCCGCTGCAGAAGAAGTACACGTCTTCCCTTAAGGATAAGGATAAGAGCGATAAGAGCGGCAAGGATGCCGCTAAGGAAGGCGTCAAGAATGGGAAGAAATCGTCCGGCAAAGCATCTGGCAAAGATTCTTGGAAAGATGCTAAGAAAGATGCTAAGAAAGATGCCAAGGATGACGCTAAAGGCTCTTCCAAGGACCGAGGGTCAAAATCGGAGAAATGGAACAAGGCGGCATCTCGGGAAATAGCGACGCAAGCGACCATGGTTGAGGGCAAGATCTCTCCGTATGTGCGCTCTATTCAGGTGAAGATTTCCAAGGCCATCACCTATCCCTATGAGGCCCTCAAAAAGAATTTGCACGGCACTGTCAAGCTCAAGCTCCACATTTTAAAAGATGGATCTTTGGCGGAAGCAGCAGTGGTGCAGTCTTCAGGGCACAATATTTTTGACAAAGATGCTCTAAACACCGCTAAAATCGTGGCTCCATATGCCGCCTTTCCTAAGGACATGAAAGGGGATTATTTGAACATCACCATCCCTATTGTCTACAGCAAGGCCGACGCTAAAGCCAAGACCCAGGCGGTCGTCACCGCGTATTAATGCCCCTCACTTTCAAGTGCGCCGGGTTAAGGTAAAAAAATATACTTTCCTTAAAAGCTCTGTGATACAATGCAACTTCATTATCATGGAGTTTCTCTATGTCCTGTAAAGTCATCACGGTTTTCTCCAATAAAGGCGGGGTAGGAAAGACTTTTAGCAGCGTCAATATCGCCACCGCCTTGGCCATCAAAGGCAAGCGCGTGTTGCTGCTCGACCTGGATCTGCAGGCCGGACGCGACATGGCGCGGATGCTCAATCTTTCCACTGCTTTTTCCCTCGTAGATCTTTTGGCGGACCTTGAAAAGGACGACAAACCGGACGCCTTAAGGCGTTTTGTCACCTCGCATGTCAGCGGCCTGGATTTTCTGCCGGGCATCAATCACAGCCGTCAGAGCGGGCATATCACCGTCGATAACATCCGGCTGTTTTTCAAGCGGGCCCAGCCCAGTTATGATTTTATCATTGTCGACGCCGGCAGTGTGTTTACGGAGACGCTGATCAGCGTTTTTGATTCGTCCAACCTGATCCTGCTCATTGCCACTCCCGATATCCTGGCCGTATACCAGGCCAAAAACACCCTCGAGATCATTCAAAACCTGCACTATCCCCTCAAGATGATCAAGCTCATTTTAAACCGGGCCGAGAGCCGCGGGGGGGTGGCTTGGCAGGAAGTCAAGTCGGCATTGACCTGCGACATTTTGGTGCTCATTCCCTCCGACGGAAAGACCGTCGGCGTCGCCTTAAATCGGGGGGTGCCCTGCGTCATCGACAGCCCCAAGGCCAAGGTCTCGGAGACGTTTTTTGAGATCGCCGACAAGTTGCAATTGGATGACATTTATGTGCAGTCCGCCGAGGTGTTGAATGTGCGCACGTCTGACGCGGGCATGAAAAAGACCAATGAGTTTTGGGAAAAATTCGGCATCTTGCCTAACGCCGGCGGCCCGGTCAAGGGGATGTACACCAAAGAAGAAGACGAGGTGATCAAACTCAAGCGGGCGATTCACCAGCGCCTGGTCGAGCGCATGAATTTGCAGAAACTCTCGCCGGAGGCCTTGACCGACCCGGCCCAGAGCGGCAACATCCGCAAGGCGGCTGAAAAAGTGGTCTCCGACCTCATGGCCGAGGCGTCGGGCGGGTTTATTTCCTCGCATGAGGAGCGTTCGCGCCTGGTGCGCGAGGTGGTCAATGAGGCCTTAGGGCTGGGGCCGCTGGAAGATTTTCTGGCGGACGCCGAGATCAATGACATCATGGTCAACAACAAGGACGAGATCTTCGTTGAGAAACGCGGCAAGATCGTCTTGACCAACAAACATTTTATTTCCAATGAACAGGTGCGGGCTTGCATCGACCGCATCCTGGCCCCGCTGGGCCGCCGGGTCGATGAATCGTCGCCGATGGTGGACGCCCGTTTGCCCGACGGAAGCCGCATCAATGCCATCATCCCCCCGCTGTCACTCAATGGGCCCATGATCACCATCCGTAAATTTTCGCAGGAAAAATACACCATCGACGATTTGTTGCTGCGGTTCCATTCACTGTCCCAGGCGATGGCGGATTTTATCAACGCCTGCGTCCTCAGCCGCAAAAACGTGATTGTTTCCGGAGGGACCGGCGCCGGCAAGACCACGTTGCTTAACATCGTGTCCCATTTCATCCCTGACAATGAGCGCATCATCACCATCGAAGACGCGGCGGAATTGCGTTTGAACAAGGTCCACTGGGCCCGCCTCGAGGCCAGGCCGGCCAACATCGAAGGCCGGGGCAAGATCACCATCCGCGATTTGTTTGTCAACACCCTGCGCATGCGCCCCGACCGGATCATCATCGGCGAATGCCGCGGCCCGGAGGTGTTGGACATGCTCCAGGCCATGAATACCGGCCACGACGGGTCGCTCACCACCCTGCACGCCAACACCACCCGAGACGTGCTGTCGCGTTTAAGCTCCATGGTCTTACTATCCGGTATTGAAATGCCGATGCGGGCCATTTACGAAATGACCGCATCCGCCATCCATGTGATCGTGCAAATCAGCCGGTTCACCGACGGGTCCCGTAAGATTACGGCCATCTCTGAGTTGACCGGAAAAATCCACGATGGCATCCCGGAGATCAAAGACGTGTTCATGTTCAAACAAAAAGGTATCAATGCGGACGGGGTGGTCATGGGTGAATACCTGCCCACCGGCTACGTGCCCAAATGTTTCGACGACTTCCTCACCCAAGGTATCCCGTTAAACAAAGCGATTTTTAATCAGTAGCCACCCTGCTTATGCGCAATAGCACCCGCCAGGAAGCCATCGCCAGCCGCGTGGTTGTGGCGGACTCTCCGTGGTCCCGCATGAAAGGCCTATTAGGCCGCAAATCCCTAGGGCAAGACGAAGCATTGGTCATCTCGGATTGTCAGTCGGTTCACATGATGTTTATGTCTTTTCCCATTGACGTTATTTTTATAAATCGGCAGAAACGCGTGGTGGGCCTCTGCCGCGATTTGCAACCATTTCAATTTTCACCGGTGTTTTGGAAATCTGCTTGCGCCATTGAGGTGCCTGCTGGTACAATTGTCCGGACTTACACCCAACTGGGAGACCAAATCGAGTACTAATGTCCAGTCTGGATGAAAATAGGGGCCAGCCCCCT
>JAKFXC010000042.1:54409-71251 GCA_021731625.1 Candidatus Omnitrophota bacterium | reverse complement strand
AGACCGGCCAGCGTTGGGGCAACCCCGTGTACGACTGGGCCAAGATCAAAAAGGACAAATACCGCTGGTGGGTGGCGCGCATCCAACACAATCTGCAGCTCTTTGATTATTTGCGCATCGACCATTTCCGGGGGTTTGTCAGCTACTGGCAGATCCCGGCGCATGAAAAATTTGCCGTGTTCGGGCGGTGGGTGAAAGGTCCGGGCCGGGATTTTTTCAAAGTGCTGAAGAATTCGTTTGAACATCTACCCATTGTCGCCGAGGATTTGGGGGAAATCACCAAGGACGTGACCACGCTCATGCGGGACTTTGCCTTTCCCAGCATGCGGGTGCTGCTGTTTGGTTTTAACGGCAACATGGACACCAATCCGCATGTGCCGGCGCATTACCCGGCCAATTGCGTGGCCTACACCGGAACTCATGACAACAACACCGTGCGCGGGTGGTTGCGCCAGGAAGCCAAACCGCACGAGATCGCCAATGTCCCCAAAGTCTTAAACGTCAGCACATTTAAAGCTTCCCAGCTGCATTGGCTGATGATTGGCGCGGTGATGGCATCAAAAGCCCGCATGGCGGTCATCCCCTTAAGCGATGTGCTGGGCTTGGGGGAAGAAGCCCGGATGAACACTCCGGCGACCAAAGCCAACAATTGGCTGTGGATGCTTCACAAACCGCTCAGTAAAACGGTGATTCGGACATTACTAAAAATAACACGCGCATCCAAGAGGGTTTAACGATGAATGCAAAGCTGAAATGGACGGTGCTGATTTTGGTGTTGGCGCTCGGAGGGGTGGTGGCGGCCAAGATGCTTTTCTTGCGCAAGGCCGGTGAGATTGACACGGACCCCATGCGGGCCCGGGGCTTGCCCCAAGCCAAAGTGCAGGTGGTGGAATTCATTGATTTGCAGTGCCCGGCCTGTGCCAATGGCGCCCGCATTTTAAAAGAATACACCGATAAATATCCGCAGGACCTTCGGGTGCAGGTGAAATATTTTCCCCTCGTCCAGGCGCATGCGCATGCCATGCCAGCGGCCTTGTACGCGGAATGCGCGGCCCAGCAAGGGAAGTTTTGGGAATTCACGGAACCTCTTTTGGCCCGCCAGACGCAATGGAGCGGGTTGATCAGCGCTGACCCGATGTTCCGGCAGGTGGCCAAGGAGGCGCGCGTGGACATGGGCCGATTGGATGCCTGCCTGACGTCCGAGGAGGCCAGGCGTGTCATCAAGGATGATGAGACCCTGGGCAAGTCGCTGGGCGTGCAATCTACCCCGACGTATTTTATCAACAACAAAATGGTCGTGGGCATCAAGATATTGGTGGATGAATTGACCTCCAGGCTCGGCCCCAAATAAAATTCCTATGTTTTTGTTCTTGCGGGTCTTTATAGGCGTCCTGTTTTTAGTCTCGGGTGTGGAAAAAGCATTCCATCCGTATCAAAATTTTTTGTATGCGCTGCAGGCCTACCAGGTCTTGCCCGGCTGGGCAGAGATCGCCGTGGCCCACACCTTGCCGTGGGTGGAAGTGATCGTCGGGGTTTTCTTGGTTTTGGGTCTTTGGACGCAGGTGGCTTTGAAAACAGCGTTGGGCATGTTTGCGGTGTTTATTGTGGTGGTGGGCCAGGCCCTGCTGCGTGGCCTGCCCATTGACCAATGCGGCTGTTTCGGCGCCATGCTGCACCTCCATCCCCGCACCATGATTGTCTTCGATAGTTTCATGCTGCTGGCGACGTTTATGTTGTTGCGCAATGGGGCCAAGACCCAACAATGGAGTTTGGATAGGCGTTTCCGGCGATGACCCTGCGTTTATTGTTAGCCCTGGTAATGGCTTGTGCGACCGGCCCGATCCATGCCACCGGAGACGCCGTCAAAACTCCCAACGTCGCGGGGACTTTCTATCCTGCCGATCCCAAGGTGCTTTCTAAAACAGTTGAGGAGTTGCTGGCGCAGGCGGGGACGCCGGCCGAAACCGCAGCGACAGACAGCATCGAAATCGCAGTGGCCCCGCACGCCGGATACAGTTATTCGGGAATCATTGCCGCGCACACGTTTAAGGCCCTGTCCCAAAAACAATATTCCACCATCATCATTTTAGCTCCGAGCCATTTTTATCCATTTGAGGGGGCTGTCACTTGGCCGAGAGGCGCGTTGCAAACCCCGCTTGGTGCCCTCGCCGTGGATGAGCCCATGGCGCAGGCCTTGCTGCAGACCGACGTGGTCAAAGATAATCCGGAGCCGTTTAACAAAGAGCATGCCCTGGAAGTGGAGCTGCCTTTTATCCAAAAGACCTTTGGGCAGGTCAAGATTGTGCCGTTGTTGTTGGGCCAACCGAATTTCCAGCATGCTGAGGCGTTGGCCGTGGCGTTGCACCGTGTGATCGGCAGCCGCCACGATGTGCTGGTTTTAATCTCGACGGACATGTCGCATTACCGTTCCCACGGCGAAGCCAAGGCCATGGACGCTGGCACGCTCAAGGCCATTGCCGAGGGAGACATCCAAGGGTTTTGGCAGGGCAACCTTTCCGGCACCATGGAAATGTGCGGCTTTGTGCCCATGGCCGTTGGGCTCATGCTCTCGAAGCTGCGCGGCCTCTCGCCGGCAACCGTGCTCAGCTATGCCAATTCCGGCGACACGACCGGGGACAAAACTTCCGTGGTGGGGTACGGCGCGATGGTTTTTTTCGGGAGCAGCCCAGCGGTTTCCACCACAGGCGGACTTAGCAACGGACAGAAAACATATCTTTTAAGTCTGGCCCGCCACACCATAGAACAATTTGTCGGCAGCGGCCAAACAAATGAGGTCAAGACCGACGACCCGCGGCTTAAACAGGTGCAGGGTGCGTTTGTCACCATCACCAAAAAAGGCGAGTTGCGCGGTTGCATTGGCAGCGTCATCGGGGAAAAACCGTTGGCGGAGACGGTGCGGGATCGGGCCATCTCTGCCGCGTCTCAAGACCCGCGGTTTCCACCGGTGACTAAAGAAGAATTGGGGGATATCGAAGTGGAAGTTTCCGTGCTGTCACCTCTGCAGCGTGTTCAAAGCAGCGATGACATCGTGCTTGGGCGGGACGGAGTCATTTTAAGCCAGGGGAACGAGCATCAGGGCGTATTTTTACCCCAGGTGGCGACGGAAACGGGCTGGAGCAAGGAAGAGTTTTTGGCCGAGCTCTGCGCCCAAAAAGCAGGACTTGGGCAACACTGTTGGAAAGATCCAAAGACGGTCTTCTACACCTTCACCGCCGATGTTTTTGGAGGGCCGGCGCATGCGCAATAAGCTCATCACCGTGTTTGTGATCGGCTGGCTAACGTTATTCCTTTATGAATCGCTGCTGTATTTTAATCGCGATTGGCGGGGCATCAAGTTTTTGTTCCCCCCGGCGGGCTGGATCATGTTTTATAATGTGGGGGAGAGCTACGGATATGCGGAAGTCTACGGCGTCAAGGACGGGCGCACCCAGGCGATTGACCCGCATCAGATTCTGCAGACCAGGGCCATCGGCTATGACAATATCCATCGCAATGCCTTAGTGTCGGTGCTGGACCAGCACATGGCCCGGTCATTTTGCGTTTTTTTGCGCCGCCGCTTCCCGTATTTTGATAATTTTATCGTCACTTATGTCAATTATCCGTCGGTGACACAAAGGCCTTTTGAAAAACAGCAGGCGGTGGCGTATGAGTGCGCATCGCTTCCAGCAGGGTCATGATCATGGAGTTAATCGGGTAGATTAATGCGGGAGGGAAAATGGCTTACAATTTTTTGAAAATTTGCCTGGTTGCATTTTTTGTGCTGAACAATCCGTCATTCGTTTTATCTGCGCTAGAGGGGGTGGAGGCCGTTAAGGCATTTTCAGAAATCATTAGTCAGCATCCTGACGACCCCAAGCCTTACTTTAACAGAGGAATTGCTTACGCTCATATGGGTTCCCTGGCAAAAGTCACTGAGACCTATCTCAGTCCTCCGGCAGAATTTCCAGACAGTGTTGATATGGCCCAGAATCAGGAGATTATTGATGAACATAGGGAAAATATAAAAATGGCTATAGCTGATTTTACAAAAACCATTGAGCTCAAGGAGACGTATGTGGAGGCGTATCATTACCGGGCGGTGTTGTTGTTCTTGGCAGGTGATTTTGAGAGTTCTTTAGCTGATGCTAAGAAATTATACGATTTAGGACATCCCGCAAATCCCAAATTTTTGGGAGCATTGATGGGAAGTGCCCAAAAGAAGGGCATTAGCATCTAGTACACACCTATGTGGAACAAATTATTTTTACAAGAGCGGCCGTCCATTGGCCTGGCTTTTTTTCGCATCTGGGCTGCTTTGACGGTGGGCCTGCATGTCATCCCGTCGTTCTTTCAGCTGCACGACAATTATTTATCCACCGCGTTTAAAACATATAACGGCCATTTTTTTCCCATCTGGTTTCTGGACCTGGTGGCCAAAAGCCCGGACTGGCTGGTGTATGTGTTTGTAGGCCTCTTTTATTTGACCTGGCTCGGATTCTTGATCGGCTGGCACACCCAGGTGAGCGCGATCTGCATGCTGGCCTGCGGGTACTATTTCTACGCGTTGAATTGTTTTCATATCGGGACGTTATCCTGGGACATTCTCCTGGTGACGTTGTTCTTAATGTGCGTGACCGCTTATCCGGGGGATTATTTCTCTGTCGATGCGTTGCGCAACCCAAGCCCCGACGCTTTTGCGCGCCGGAGGCCCTTTTTTATCCAGCGGCTGTTGCAGATCCAGATTGCCTTGACTTATTTTTTTACCGGTTTGTATAAGATCACCGGGGCCGGCAATTGGGTCAGCGGCAACCCCATGCATGCGCTGATGAATTATCCGGTGGTAGGAGTGACTAAAAATTTTCTGCTCAAGGAGTTTTTAGCCGGGCATCCCCACGTCTGCTATTGGGTGGGGATTTTTATTTTTAGCACCGAACTTTCCATGCCGTTCTTGCTGTTTTACCGCAAGACCCGCCGGACCGCGATTGTCCTGGGGATTATCTTTCACATCCTGCTCATATTGACCTTTGATGTGCCGGCCATTTTTTTCTTTTTATTCCCGGCGCAGTTGCTGTTGTTCATTGATCCGAAGGACATCCTTGCGTGGATCCACCGGAGCCGCAGCCGTAGCCATAAAGTAAAAGTCTTATACGACGGCGATTGCGGTTTTTGCCGGGCTTCGGTGGAAAGATTAAAGGTCATGGACCTGTGGGGCCACTTGACTTATGAGGCGATGCCGGAAACCTTGAGCGAATTGAAGGTGGTGGACGACGGTAAAACATACGGCGGGTTTGAAGGCTTTCGCCGGATGTGCTTCCTGCTGCCCATGCTATACCCTTTCTTGTTGGTGGCGTATTTGCCCGGTGCGTCGATCGTCGGTTCCTGGGCCTATGCCTTCATTGCCAAACACCGTTACCTCTTCCATCGCTCCAAAACCTGCACCGACCATCAGTGTTTTAGACAACCGTCATGATCGCGCCCAAGCAATATTCCAAAATTATTTGGCTGCACGCATTGCTCATTATGGCCATCGGCTTGGCAGCGCTTTATAGCGCCTCATTTAATAATACCCGTATCGGCCAGGCGGTTTTTTATGACCAGTTGGGGGCGGCCGGACTCTCGCTCTTCATCATGGCGGTTCTGGGCCAGCTCACCTACAGCAAATTTTTTGACATTGCCTATCTGCTGTATGCTGCAAGCATTGTTTTTTTGGTCCTGGTTTTATTTTTGGGGCGGGAGGCCATGGGCGCCACCCGTTGGTTTTCCGTCGGAAGTTTTAGTTTTCAGCCCTCGGAATTTAGCAAATTCGCCATCATTCTGTTTTTGGGGCGCTATTTCAGCCAGCGCCGCCCTAAACTGTCGTTTAACATGACGAGCTCCATGCGCGGGCTGGCGGATGATTTGTTGCTCCCCTTTGCTCTGACCATGGTTTCGGTCGGTTTAATTTATAAACAGCCGGACTTAGGCACTGCCATTCTGATTTTCAGTATTTTTTTGATCCTGCTCTACGCCAGCGGCATTTCGGCCCGGATTTTTATGTTCTTTGTGGGATTTTTGGTGGTCTGCGTGCCGTTTGGCTGGCATTTTTTGAAACCTTACCAACGCGACCGGCTGCTCGTCTTTATCAACCCTAATTACGACCCCATGGGCGCGGGCTACACCATCATCCAATCTAAAATCGCCATCGGCTCCGGCCAAGTATTCGGCAAAGGCTGGCTGACCGGCACCCAAAACCAATTGAATTTCCTTCCCGAACGACACACGGACTTTATTTTTTCGGTCATCGGGGAGGAATGGGGGTTTGTGGGCGGGGCGCTGCTTTTGTATTGCTATGCCGCCGTCGTTTATTGCGGCCTGGAAATCGCCGCGCGCCATAAAGACCGCTTCGGCCAGCTGGTGGCGGTGGGCATCACCGGAATCTTGGCCCTGCAGGTGGTGATCAATATCGGCATGGTCATGGGCCTTTTTCCGGTGGTGGGGATCACCTTGCCTTTGATCAGCTACGGCCGCACCTCATTTATTGTCTTTGCCGTGATGCTGGGATTTCTTTTAAGCCTCAGTAAAAAGAGGACTATGTTCTAGACAAGCCCAGGTGGAATTATTATGATGAATTGATATGGCTAAGAATTTTCGCAAGTCCGTCAACAAGCAGTTGGGCGAGATCCTCATTGAGCGTGGGGTGATCAACCGCGGCCAGCTAGAGGAGGCCTTGAAACGCCAGAAGGAAAAAAGCATGCTTCTGGGTGAGGCCCTCATCGATTTAAAATACACGACGGAAGAAGACATTGTGCAGGCCTTGACCTGCCAGTATGGTTTTCCGTTTTTGCCGTTGGCCAATTATGAAATTTCTCCCGACGTGCTCGCCGCCATTCCTGTCAATGTGTGCAAGCAGTATTGCCTCATCCCCATCGATAAAATCGGCAAAAGTTTGACCCTGGCCATGGATAATCCCTTGAACTTACAAGCTGTGGAGGACGTGGAGCTTATTACCGGCTGCGTGGTGCAGGCCTTTGTCAGCACCACCACCGATATAAAAAACGCCATCAAACGTTATTACGAGCAGAATTAAATGATTTCTTTTAAGGAACGGCTCAAGGAAATCCTGTTGCGCGACCGTTTGGTGTCGCCGGAGAATCTGCAGCGCGCCCTGGAAGAACAAAGGAAAACCGGCGGGGAACTCAGCCGTGTCCTGCTCAAACTCAAGGTCGTCAATGAAGAACAGTTGTGCCTGGTCTTAAGCGAAAGCCTGGACGTCCCGGTCATTAATCTGGCCACGTTTAAACTCGATCCCGAAGTCGTTAAGTTACTCCCCAAAGAATTTGCCCAGAAACACCAAATCATCCCCATATCTCGCATCGGCGACCAGCTGACCGTCGCCCTGGCCGATCCCTTGGATGTGTTTGCCATCGACAATGCCAAGGCCTTGACCGGGATGTTCATCCACAAAGTCATCGCCCGTCCCAAGGACATCCTCTCGGCCATCGACCGTTTTTACGACGCCGGCCACACCGACGCCATGGCGGAGATCCTCAAGGATATCAAGGAATCGGAGGACCTGGAGCTCATCAAATCGGGCCCCAATCTGCAGAACAAGGAAATCGAGAAACTCTCCGAAGACGCGCCGATCATCACCTTGATTAACACCATCATCCAGCAGGCGGTCCAGGCCAAAGCCAGCGACGTGTTCATTGAGCCCTTGGAAACCACCATGCGGGTGCGTTACCGCGTCGACGGCATGATCCGGGAAATCGACCGCATGCCCAAGGCCCTGCATTTTTCGCTGGTCTCCCGGGTCAAAGTCATGTCCAATTTAGACATTGCCGAGCACCGCCTGCCGCAGGACGGGCGCTTTAGGGCCATCACCAGCCAGGACCGCGAGGTGGACTTTCGCGTCAATGTGCTGCCGACGGCCATGGGCGAGAAGGTGGCGCTGCGCATCTTGGATAAAAACTTGGAAATTCTGGATTTGGACAAATTGGGGTTTGAGCCGCATGCGTTGGCCCGGTTGAAGGAAAATTGCCAGCGGCCACATGGGTTGATCATGGCCTGCGGCCCCACCGGCAGCGGCAAGACCACCACTCTGTATTCCATTCTAAAGTACATCGACACGCCCGACAAGAACATCATCACCGTCGAGGACCCTGTGGAGTTTCAGGTCAAGGGTTTAAACCAAGTCAATATTCGGGCGGAAGTGGGCCTGACGTTTCCCGCCAGCCTGCGGGCGATTTTGCGCCAAGACCCTGATGTGATCTTGATCGGCGAGGTGCGCGACCCCGACACCTTGGACATTGCGGTCAAAGCGGCCTTGACCGGCCATTTGGTCCTGACTTCGCTGCACACCACGACCTCCGCCGGTTCTATCACCCGCATGATCAACATGGGCATCGAGCCGTTTTTGATCTCTTCGTCGGTGATTGCCATTGTGGCCCAGCGGCTGATCCGCAAAGTCTGCGCCAAATGCCGGGAGTCGTACCACATGGCCGACAGTGCCGCCGCACAATTCAAGGTGAAGGAATTGGCCCCCGACCATGACCTGATTTTTTACCGTGCCAAAGGGTGCCCCAAATGTTTTAGCAGCGGCTATCAAGGCCGTGTCGGCATCACCGAAATTTTGATTCTAACCTCCAAAGTCAAAGAGCTCATCCTGATGCGCGCTTCCGAACTGGACATCAAAAATGTCGCCCGCCAGCAGGGCATGAAGACCATGCGGGAAGATGCGGTGCTCAAAGCCTGCGCCGGCTTGACGACGATGGAAGAAGTGGTCCGTTTGACCGCAATGGACTGACATGGAAACCAGCCGCGACCGCATATTGAATTCCATCCGTGCCATGCCCAACGTCGACCCGGCCCGGATCGACGCCCTCTTGTACGATCAGCAGACCGACAAAAAACACAGTTTGATCAAAACCCTCTTGCGGCAAAAAATCATCAGCGAACATGATATGTTGGTGGTATTGGTGCGTGAACTGCACATCCCGTCCATTGATTTGTCCAAATACCGCATCGATGAACGCTTAAAGGCCGTGATTCCAGAAAAAATCGCCCGCCTGTATCATGCCGTGCCCATATCCTGTTTTGCGGAAATTTTGACCGTGGCGGTCGCCGACCCGCTCAATGTTTTTATCCTTGACGACCTGCGCAACATCACCGGCAAAATCGTTGACGTGGTGGTGGCCACCGAATCGCAAATACGCCAGACCATTGATAATTTTTATTCTTCCGCCTCGGCCACGCTCTCCGCGGTGAGCGAGGGCCTGGAGGGAAGCGATTTGCAGCTGGTCGACGAACAGCAGGTGATGGCCGAGAGCGATGTCAACAATGCCCAGGAAGCGCCCATCATCCGCATGGTCAATTTGATCATCAAAGAGGCCATACGCCAGCGGGCCTCCGACATCCATATGGAGCCGACCGCCGACGGGATCCGCGTGCGCTACCGCATCGACGGCATGCTGCAGGACATCTTAAATATCCCTAAAGAAAACCAGAACACCGTCATTGTGCGCATCAAAATCATGTCGAATCTCGACATCACGTCGTTCCAGCTGCCCCAGGACGGCCGTTTCAAATTGCGCATCAACACCCAGGAAATTGACTTTCGCGTTTCCCTGCTGCCCACCACCTTCGGGCAAAAGGTGGTCATGCGGGTGCTGGATAAAAACAGCATCACCGTGGGCCTGCATAAATTGGGTTTTACCCCGACGGCAGTGGAGATCCTGCAGGAGACCATGGTCAAACCCTTCGGCATGATCCTGGTCACCGGCCCGACGGGAAGCGGCAAGTCTACCACATTGTATTCCATCATCAACCAGCTCAACACCATCGAACGCAACATCATCACCATCGAAGATCCGGTGGAATATCTGATCGAGGGGTTGACCCAGATCGAAGCCAAATCCGATATAGGCCTTAATTTCGCCGTGGGCTTGCGCGCGATTTTAAGGCAGTCGCCGGACATTGTCATGGTGGGCGAAATCCGGGACGCCGAAACCGCCGATATCGCCATCAAAGCTTCCCTGACCGGCCAGCTGGTGCTCTCGACGCTGCACACCAATGATGCGGCGGGGGTGGTGACCCGCCTGGTGGACATGGGCCTGGAGCCGTTTCTGGTGGCATCGAGTCTGCTGCTGGTATGCGCGCAGCGCTTATGCCGCAAAATTTGCACCTACTGCAAACATAAAGTGGACATGCCGCCGGCCGCGTTCGAAAAAATCAAACACCGGATCAAGCCGGGGGCGATTTTTTATGAGGGCAAAGGCTGCGACCGTTGCCGCCACACCGGGTATCTGGGCCGGCTGGGGGTGACGGAAATGCTGGTCATTGACGACCATGTGCGCGATTTGATTTTGCGCGGAAAGTCCTCTGCGGAGGTCGCCAAGTATGCGCAAGAAAAACAAGGGATGAAATTGCTTTTCGATGATGTTATTGATAAGATGACAGCTGGTGAGACTACCTTGGCGGAAGTCTACCGCATCGCCGCCGAGGACCAATAACAGGAGCAGGGATGGATGAATTTAATGAACGCCCGTTGATCGGCGAGATTCTGATTAAACGCAAAATGATCAGCAACGAACAGCTGGACACTGCCTTGCAGACCCAAAAAAAGGACAGCGGGTTTATCGGCGAGATCTTAGTCAAGCTGGGCTTTGTGGAGGAGCGGGACATTGTGGTGGCCTTGGTCATCCAATGCGGCCTGCCCTACATTGCCGTCAATAAATACACCATTGACCCGGCAGTGGTCAAGATGATCCCTAAAGATGTGGCCCGCCAGGACCGGGTCATTGCCTTGGATCGTATCGGCGACGTTTTAAGCGTAGTGATGACCAACCCTTTGAATGTGGAAGAAAAAACCAAGTTGGAGAAGATGACCGGCTGCCGCGTTGCCGCCTTTATTGCCACCAAGACGGAAATCGAGGAGGCCATCGCGCGACATTACCTTTAAATTATGCCTACCTATAAATACACAGCCCGCGACCAGCAAGGCAAGACCGTTTCCGGTAAAATTGCCGCCGACAATCAAAACCTCATCGTGGTTGAGCTGCGCAAACGGGAGCTCATCATCATCGCCATCGACGAAGAAAAGCAAGCCGCGGCCACGGCCGCCTCCCCCAAAAAAGCCTCCCGCAAGAGAGTCAAGTCCGAGGACATTGTGGTCTTTACGCGGCAATTTGCCACCATGATCGACGCCGGCATCCCCATCATGCAGGCGTTGGAGGCCTTGGGCGAGCAAGGCGCCAATCCAACCTTTAAGCACACCATCAATGTCATCCGCGAGGACATTCAATTGGGCAGCAGCCTCTCGGCAGCTTTTGCTAAACACACCAATGTGTTCGATTCGCTCTACGTGAATATGATCCGCGTGGGCGAGACCGGCGGTGTTTTGACCACGGTGTTGGAGCGCATCGCCTTGTACCTGGAAAAGACCGAAAAGCTCAAACAAAAAGTGCAGGCCGCGCTGATTTATCCAGCGGTGGTCATGACGATGGCATTTCTGATCACCTTGCTGCTCATCATCAAAGTGGTGCCGACCTTTTCGCAAATTTACGAATCCTTGGGCCAGAAATTGCCCCTGATGACGCAACTGCTCATTGATTTTAGCAAGATGACGCAGCACTATTTTCCGTTGATGGCAGGGGGGGGGGTTTTAATCGCGGTCATATTTTTTCAATACCGCCGGACCCCGGCCGGCAGCCTGCAGATCGACACGGTGCTGTTGCGCCTGCCCATTTTTGGCGAATTGATTTGCAAGGTCGCGGTCAGCCGGTTCAGCCGCACCTTTTCCACCCTGATGCAAAGCGGGGTGCCGATCCTGGAGGCCTTGGACATCGTCGGGAAAACCTGCGGCAATCGGGTCATTGAACTGGTGGTCGACGACGTCAAAACCAGCGTGCGGGAAGGGGAAAGTGTGGCCGGGCCGCTGGCCAAAAGCAAATCCTTCCCACCGATGGTGACCCGCATGATCGCCATCGGCGAAAAAAGCGGTCAGATGGAAAAGATGCTTTCCAAGGTGGCGGAATTCTATGATGACCAGGTGGACACGGCCGTCGAGGGTCTGACCAAGCTGATTGAGCCCTTGATCATTGGTTTTTTGGGGATCGTGGTTGGTTTTATTGTCATTGCGTTGTTCATGCCGATCTTAAGTTTAACGTCGGCCATCCATTAGAGCTATGAGAAAAAGGTTGCTCCTATTTGCAGTTGCTTTCATGTTGTCCGCCCCGGTCCGGGCCCAATCATCTGACCCCCTGGGGTGGGCCGCTGACCAATTGAGCGCGTCGCTTAGCGGGTTGCAGGAGAGCATCGATAAATTGGCCACGGGCAACATGGCCTTGGCTGAAAAAATCGAGCAGAAAAAAATGGACATTGAAGAGGCGCAAGCCGGGTTGCAGAAGCTGGCAAATGACCAAAATCATTTGCAGAAGTCCGCCTTGAAACTGCAGGAGGACAAACCTTCCCGGGCCAAGAAAATCGAACAACTGGAACACGAGAGTTTTGATATCGACACCAGCCTGAAGAAAGCCACGGAGGAAATTGGCGCCCAGCAGGAACTCTTAACGAAGAGGGAAGCCGAAAGCAAAGGCTTAGAGGCGCGCTTGAAGGAGATGGACCGCGAGCAGCTGCGATGGGAGCAGGAACGGCAGCAACCAGAGCAAGCGGACATCCCGGTCCCAGAGCTTCCAAAGGATCCCTATGAATCCTTGCGGGCTGCCGCGGCCCAGCACGAGGCCCAACAAGAAAAAGAAAAACTCCAGCTTTTAAAAATGATTGAAGCCAGCAAACAGAAGCAGGCAGACTTGTACCGCCAAATTGAGGAACGTTCAATGCTGGCACCGGTCGTGACCGTTGAAACGGCTTCCGACCAAGCTGTTTTGGAGCGGCAAGTCAAAGAAACGCGCGATGAGGTCGAGCAACTAAGAGAAATTATGGATCGTCCAGCCGCCGGGCTCGTGCATTGGAGCCCAGAGCAAATGCGGGAACTGGAGGCCAAGGTCCGCGGTCTGCAGCGCAATCATGAGGAACTGGAGGAATTAGTTTCCAACATGCAAAAGAAGGCCCGCAAAGTGGCCCAGATCCCGGTGTCGCAGCGCGTGGAACAGAATCGCTTACTTATGAATCTAGAAGATTTAAATAAGGAGGCCAAAAAACTCAGGACGGATTTAAGCTTCTTAAGGCGGCAAATGGTCACCCTGGATAAGCGTAAAACCTATCTGGAGGGCATTTTAAGGAAATAGATTTATCGTTTTTGAGGTTTGACACCCACCCTTTTATGTGTTATGGTACATATAGGCAGTTAATCTGGGCTCTTTGGGTTATCGTAAGCAGGTAGCGTCGGCAGGAAAATGCAATTATATACTTATTATCCCCGCTCCGGCTCATCATAACCTTAAGAAGCCCCAAATTAAGGAGAGTTTTATGATGAGACGTCTACAGAGAACCTCAGCTTTCACGCTCGTAGAAATCATGATTGTGGTTGCGATCATTGCCTTATTGGCAGCGATTGCCATCCCGAACTTGCTGCGCGCCAAGTTGAATGCGAATGATGCGCTGGCCAAAGCCACCATCCGTTCCATTTCGACGGCGTCAGAGTCTTACGCGACGGCCAACAACGGGAACTACCCGCTTAACGTGACCTCGCTTACAAGCGCTTCACCTTCGTATTTGAACAATGCCTACTGCTCGACCACCGTCTCCGGCTATGTGTATAGCTGCACGTTCGGCATTGCCTCGTACACGGTTGCCGCCACACCGGTCACGGTCGGCACCACAGGTACCACCACCTACACGATTACAACCGGTGGCGTTTTAACGCCGTAAGTTCAGCCAACCCTAACCCCCGTTCTTGGTTTTACAAGGACGGGGGTTTTTTTGTGCGCCCTGTCCACCACGGGCTCGTTTTTAAATTCAATTTACAAAATCTTCTTTTTATTGTATAAAAAACATCTCATGTCGGCCTATCGCATCCTACTTTTCACGTTCCTATTGTCTTTGCCTCTCGCAGGTTGGGCCAAGTCCTTGACCGGCGAAATCATCAATATCAACCCAACAGACCGCGTTGCGTTTATAGACCTTGGCAAAGATGCTGTGCGTTCCGGCGACATTTTTACGGTGGAAGGGCAGAGCGGAAAGATTTATCTGGAAGTGCTGCAGGCCTCCGAGGCAGTTTCTCAGTTGGGCGCCAGCCAGAATGAGGATTATAAAGGTCTGCCCGGAGATTTTGATGCCTTGTCCATTGGCCAAACCGTGCGCCGTGTTTTTTCTTTGGATCCTTCTTCTGAGGCGGTGCCCATGGCAACTCCTGCGGCTGAGCCAGCCCGACCGCAGCCGGTGGTGCCGTCGCCTACGCCCCCCGACCCTGCCATCGCCTCTGAAGTCCAACGCTTGCGGGCCGAATTGCAAGCACTGCAAGGCAAAGCGATGGAGCTCTACACCACCAACATTGAATTGAAAAAACAATTGGAAACCGCCACTTCCCTGGCCGCCGCCAGTTCAGGGGACGTGCACAAGTATAAAAAACAGGCGGAGGACGCGCAAGTCAAGGTGGAGCTGCTGAAAGAACGCCTGGATCATTTATCCAAACTCATCGAGAACAATTTGCAATGAAAAAAATTAGGCCCTTCAAATGGGAGAACGTAAAATGAAAAAACTATCTTACCTATTGAGTATCGTGGTCCTCACCGTTTTTTTAACCAACGCCATCGCTTCCCAGCCGGACAAAAGCATTCTTTTCAACACCAGCAGTTTGACCAAAGAACAGCTCGAATTTGCCATTAACGAACTTAAACAGGAGAAGAAACGCACCGAGAACGACATTGCTCTTTTATACGGGTCTTATATCGAACGTCGTCCCAACAATGCCAGTGCCTTAAGAGAATTGAAGGGGCAGTTGCAGACCCAATTAGACCGCAAGCTGCAAGAGTTTTCGCAGGTCAACCAGCAGCTGCAGGCCTCCCAAATCCAGCTGGAAGGCATTAAAACTCGACGGAACATCCCCCTGGACGCCAAGGAACAACAACTTAAGGAGTCGGTGGAGATGGCGCGGGTACGGCAGGCGTTTTTAAGCACCCAAAAAGATTTGCAAAATGTCCAGGCCCGCAACCGGCAGTTGGAAGAACAATTAAATCAAACCGTCAAAGGCGTTGACAAAAAAGGGGAATTGAAGACCCAGTACCAAAGCCACTTGGGCATGCTGCAGAATTCGCTGAAAGAGCATCAAGCAGCACTCGCCGTTGCCCAACAAGAGGTGATCAAGGCCAAGGACCAAAACCAGCAACAGCTGCAGAAAAAAACAGTGGAATTGGAAGAAGCCCTGCAAAAAGCCAAAAAAGAGCAGGACATCAGCGAAATGTTGGCGGATCAGCTCAAGCAAAAGACCGAAGCTGGGCAGGTCATGAAGGCCAAGCAGCAAGAAATGCAGGAAACTATCAATGCCCAAAATGAACAGATCAAAAATTTGACCCAAGCTAAGAGCGGCACCGAGCAGTCTGCCAATGCCCAATTGCAGCAGGCTAAAGACCAGATCTCTGAATGGCAAAAAGAATACCGTGTCCTCAAAGAGCGCGAAGCGACTGTTCAGGCCTCGCACCTGGCCCTTCAGAAAGAATTGCAAGAGGTGCGCAGACGTGGTGACGAGTATAAGTCCTCGTCGCTGAAACAGGCCGAGCAGTTGAGTGGGCAGTTGCAGCAGACTCAGAAAGAATTACAGGCAGCGCAGAAAGTCAAAGAATCGATGGAACAAAAGCAAAAAGAACTGCAAGAACTGCAGAAATTGAAAACCATGGCGGAGGCAAAATCCAAAGAGCAGCAGGGAAGCATTGAACAGCTGAGTCAGCAGCTCCGTGAGACTCAAAAAGAACTGCCTGGATTGCAGAGGGCTCGAGAAGTCGCCGACGCGAATATGAAAGACCAGCAAGTTCAGCTCAACGCCAAGCAGAAGGAACTGCAGGATTTGCAAAGGGCCCAGGCCATGGTTGAGGTCAGAGCCAAAGAGCAGCTGGTGAAATTGGAAGCGGAGTGGCAAAATACCAAAAAAGAACTGCAAGCAGAAGTCCAGGACGCTATGCAGCAACGGCAAGCTTTGCAGAAGGCAAAAGACCTTGCCGAAGCCGGCCTGAAAGAGCAGCAAGTCAAAATCGGACAGTTAAGTATGCAGAGCGAGGAATTTAAGAATTCCTTGCTTAAGCAAACCGAGCAATGGAGGAGTCAGCTAGACATCGCGGAGGCCGAAGCCAAAATGGAGCGGGCCAGAGTTAATCAGCTCACTAGACAGGGCGAGGAATTGAGCCAGCTGCTGAAGCAGAAGCAGAAAGAACTCCAAGACTTGCAACAAGCGAAAGGCATCGCTGATGCCGGCCTGCAAAGTAAAATCAGTCAACTCAATAAACAAGCCGAGCAATGGAGAAATCAGCTAAACCAGAAGCAAAAAGAAGTGGCAGAGTTACAGAAGTCCCAAGATGTGGCTGAGGCCAAGGCCAAAGACCAGCAAGAAAGAGTCGGGCAGTTAAGCAAGCAGATGGAGGACCTTAAGACCTCGTCGCTCAAACAAGCCGAGCAATGGAGCAATCAGCTAAACCAGAAGCAAAAAGAACTACAAGACCTGCAAAAAGCCAAAGACACTGCCGAATCCGCTACCAAAGACCAGCAAGAAAGAGTCGGGCAATTAAGCAAGCAGATGGAGGACCTTAAGACCTCGTCGCTCAAACAAGCCGAGCAATGGAGCAATCAGCTAAACCAGAAGCAGAAAGAACTACAAGACCTGCAAAAAGCCAAAGACACTGCCGAATCCGCTACCAAAGACCAGCAAGAAAGAGTCGGGCAATTAAGCAAGCAGATGGAGGACCTTAAGACCTCGTC
>JAKFXC010000042.1:0-54399 GCA_021731625.1 Candidatus Omnitrophota bacterium | reverse complement strand
TAAACCAGAAGCAGAAAGAACTACAAGACCTGCAAAAAGCCAAAGACACTGCCGAATCCGCTACCAAAGACCAGCAAGAAAGAGTCGGGCAATTAAGCAAGCAGATGGAGGACCTTAAGACCTCGTCGCTCAAACAAGCCGAGCAATGGAGCAATCAGCTAAACCAGAAGCAAAAAGAAGTGGCAGAGTTACAGAAGTCCCAAGAGGTGGCTGAGGCCAAGGCCAAAGAGCAGATGGGTAGGATCGATCAGCTCAATAAAAAAGGCGAGCAATTAAGTGACCAGTTAAGCCAAAAAGAACAGGAACTCCAAGACCTACGCAAAGCTAAGGACAGTGCCGAAGCAAGTGTAAAGGAGCACCAAGATAAAAACGGGCAGTTAAACAATCAGCTTAATCAAGCCGAAGCCCGCATTAAGGAACAGCAAGAGCAAATCAAGCAAGGGCAAAAAGTCCAAACCGAGTTGCATGACAATGAAGCGGTCCTCAATGGCAGAATCAATGGCTTGAATCAGACCAACACTCAAGCCCAGAAACAAACTGAGCAACTTAATGGGCAATTGAAGCAGACCCAAAAAGACCTGCAATTCTTGCATAAGGCCAAAGACGAGGCAGAAGGTAAAATCGCGCAGCTCACCAAACAAGTTGAAGAATCCAAAGCTTCGGTGCTCAAGCAAACAGAACAACTGGAGAAGCAAACGCAGAAGGGCCAAACCCAGTTGAAAGAAATACAAGAGCTTCAAAGAAGCAAAACCTCTGCCGAAAACGAGCTCCGTGCCAAGACCACCGCCCTCGAGGAGGCGATGCAAAAATCCAAACAGGAAGAGATCCGCAGCATCCAGGTCCAAAAGGAACTGCAAGAATTAAAGAAAAACAGAGAGTCTGTCGATAGACAACTCAAGGAGCAGGCCTCTGCCCTGGAGTCCACCAACAATAAATTTCTGCAAGAGCAAGCCAGCCACGAGCAAGACGTCCAACAGCTTAAGCAAACGCAGGCAGAGTTGGCGGAAGCGAAAAAAGCGCAAATTAATTTGCAGGAAAACGTGGCTGTATTAAATGGAAAAATCAATGACTTAAACTACACCAATGCACAAGCGCAAACGAAATTCGACCAAGCGACCAAACTGGCCGAACAAGCCGACGGCCAGCTCAGGCAAGCCCAAGGCCAGTTGCAGGAACTGAGTAAGAATCACGAGGCTACTGCCCAGCAACTCAATGCCCGCACGGAAGAGTTAAATGCCCTTAAGAAGGAAGTCCAGGAAATTCAAAAGAGCAAGGAGAGTGCTGAGGTCAGGGTAGGGGCGTACAATCAGGAATTGGCCCGGTATAAACAGAATCTGCAGGCCGCCCAGGCGGCTCAGGCCGAAGGGGAACGCACCGTGGCCCTTTTAAATGGCAAAATCAATGAACTTAGCCAGGCCAGGGACGCCGCCGAAGCTAAAAGCCAAGGTTTGAGCAAATTTGAATGGCAGGCGGCAGAAACACAAAAATTGCTGCAGGAGACCCAGCAGATTTTAAAAGCAGAGCAAGAGCATAAAAATAAGCTTTTAGCTTTGGCAACCCAAAACCAGACCCAGGTCGACCAGCTCACTGCCCAGTTGCGGCAGATGCATAGTCAATTGCAAGAAAACATGAAGGCCAACGAGGCCGCCGCGGCGGCGCAGGCCCGTCTTCAGGAAAAGAACACCCAAGGCCAGAATCAATTGCAGGAAATCTTGCGCGCCAAGGAGGCTGTGGATGCGAGGGCCGAGGAACTCCAGAAGAACAAAGAAAAGCTCATTGGTCAACTGTCGGAAAGCCAGAGAGCTCTGCAGGAAAACAAGCGGTTGACGATGGAGCTACAGCAAGGCAGCGGGAATTTTGAACAAAGGATCAAGGATCTCAATGCCCAATTGCAGCAAAGCCTGAATGAGCTAGCGCAGAGCAAAAGATCTTTGCAAGAGATGCAAAATAAATATGAAGCCCAGTTGGCGGCCCAAGTCAAAGAAAACCAACGTGGCCAAAGCAGCAAAGCGCAGCAAGATCGAATCACCGTTTTGGAAAATCAGGCCCGTTCGTTCACGGATCTGTTGAATGAGAAACAGCAATTGTATATTTCGGTGTTAGAAAAGACCGACGCTTTGAACCGCCAGATCAAGAAAGAGCTGGAAGAGAAAAAAGCTTTACAGCAGGAGAATGAGGGATTGCTCAAGCATATGAACGCCAGCCCGGCGACGCCAAATCAAGACAAGCTCCGGGCCATCAAAGCAGAATTGGAAAAAACCCGCGAATTGATGAATTCGCCGTAAAATCATGGTCCGTTACCCGAAGAAGTCCCAGCAAGCCATCCTTGACCCGGCACCGGTCACTCCGATCATCGAGCAGATTCATCGGCCCAAGGCTGCGTCCAGGGAATCTTCGGATCAGGTTACCCTTACACTATTGGTGGCTAAGATCGAGGCGTTGGAGAAAAAGCTAGGGGACATTCAACAAAATGAAGCACCGCCGCCCCGCCCCACGCGGAATTGGCAAAAATATGGCTGGGTTGTTTGGGGGTTGGCCGCCGTCCCTCTGGCCATTTATGTTGGGTGGCAATTTGCTCAGCCTGCGTTTGCAGCGTCTTTAGTCGTGCATCATAACCCGCAAACGTTAAACATTCGCGGCATAAATCCAAGTCTCGGCTTGAAAGAACGGATGGAAATGCTCAATTCTTCGGAATTGCGGATTCGCGCCTTGCAGAAGACCCTGCATTGGCCGGAATTTTTGAAGGACCAAGGTTGGTTGCTGGCCCCGTTCGCCAGCTTGTTCCACGAACGGATGTTGGTCAGACCCACGCAGGCACCGGACGAGCTTTTCGTGGAGGTGCGCGCCATGACGCCCCGGAATGCCAAAAATTATTTACGGGCGGTGCAGGAAGTTTATCAAGACATGTACGTGGCCAGGCGTTACGAAACCCTGGTGAGGGCTTTTAACAGCGTTGATACCCAATTAGGCCAAGCCCGTGATCGTCTAGAGAAATTGCATCAAAAATTAGACGGTTATCGGCAGCCGGAACGTTACACAGTGGTCAGCCCCTCGGCGAAGATAATTTTAGACCGCATGAAATCGGAGCAGGCGGCACAGGTGGAAGAAGGATTTATTTCCTTACGGGAAAAGCTCCAGAATTCTTTTATGCCGCCGATGGCGCCCAAACCCGGGTTCGACAGTCTGGCATTGAGGGCTCTCAAGGACCGATTGACGAATTTAGAATTTAAAAAATTTTTGGCGGCGTCTTCAGATCTGCCAGCGTATGAGGGCGGCTTAAATGTCGTCAAGGCCCAGCTGGCTCAATTGGTCAATAAATATTTTAGCGCCAGAAATCCTGATCCCAAAGCTGCGAACCTGGTCATCCGTTTTATTTTTTTGCAAACCAAATACGACGCCTTGGACACTCTTTTGGATGAGCGTTATGCGCCTTTGAGCACTTTGACCGGCCGCGCGGCAGAGTATGCCAGCGTAGAATCCGAGGCCGCCCGCTTGTTTACGGGGATTGAACAGTTATTGTCTTCGAAGCAACAGCTGGACAAGGCCGTGCACAGCGATTTGGCAAATGAAATTACTATGGAGGCCGACGCAGCTGTGGCTAAAAAAATATGATGCCGCTTCCGGACCATGTTTGGCAAGAAATCAGCCGCCACGAAGTGGGCGCTTTTAAAGTCTTGCCTTTGGACCATGACGCGGTCACAATGGCAGCGGCTTTTTTGATGCACAATGGCATGGAGGAGATGGCCAGGCATTTGCGCCTGCTGGCACAGGAAGGGCGTCTGAGGCAGGGCGGACTGGAGGGGTTTGTCGCCAGTGCCGTCATTGTGCGCGATGCGGAATATATTCTGTTGAGTCACGCGTATCCGGAATACAATACCGTTCCGGAAATGATGGCGAGCCTAGTGCAGGAAATCGGTGCCGTGGCGCCGTTTAACTGTCCTACATCGGAGAATGAACTCCGGGCCAACAAATCTCTGGAATGGCTCGCGACCCGGCGGCCGGCCCTGGCCACCGCCAGCATGATTTCCGTGGCGGCCCACAAGGTTGTCCCGTCGAAGCCGTTTTAAAATTTTGGAGAAACGGGATGAAAAAAATTTTGGTCATCGATGATTCCGCAATACAGCGCAAGATGCTCATTAGTATTATCCAAAAGGCCGGGTTGAAGCATGAGATCTTGGAGGCCAGCAACGGCGAGGAGGGAGTTACGGTCTTGGCGAGCCATGCCCCCGACGTGGTCCTGGTGTTGTGCGATTGGGATATGCCAGGGAAGTCAGGATTGCATTTTATCAAGGGTATTGCCAAGGCCAAAGCGCTGTCTAAGGTCCCCATTGTTCTCATGACAACGGAAGGTGAGGAAGAAGAAATCCCAGCCCCTTTGGCCGGCCGTGCCAATGTAGCTGGCTCCGTGGCCAAACCATTTACCCCTGACCAATTGAAAGCTGCAATCCTGCCGGTACTTGGTTAATAATGCCAGGAAGCTGTTGAAAAAACTATAAAATGGCATTATGATTTATCAAGAATATGAAGTGGGTCTACAGATTTCTCGGCTGGGCCGCCGAAAAATCTGTACGTGGCCCAATGTGGGCCACGTTCGCCCGGCTGACTTGGCGTTCGCTTAGACAGAATATTTGCTCGCTAAGCTTTTCAGGGTCCATGCCGCAAATATTTTGTCTAAACAAAGCTGTGCAAGTCAGGGGCTCATTGAAGGAGACAATATGGCCGTAACCAAGGGGATCGATCCCCAGGTGACCAAAGCTATGCAGACCTGCATCGAGCAGAGGCTGGCGACCATGAGCGGTATACCACCCAGTGAGCCCCCCCAGGCCAAAGACCTCGACATTGCCCAGTACGAAGGCCGCATGCGGGTCAACAGCATGGAGAAACTCAACTCACCCGCCTATATTTCGTCGGTCAATTTTTATCTAAACGCGGCGGATTTGGAGCGTCACAAAGCCCGGGGGGCTATGGTGCTGTATATGGATTTTGAAAACGCCGGCAAAATGCTCCATCAATTGGGGATCAAAGTGCCCGACGATGAGGATGACATTTCCATGATCGCTGCCTGCGGTGAGCTGTGCACGCTCATTGGTACCGACTTTAAAAATGCTCTGACGAGCTTAGGTTACGCGGACCTGGTGATGTCCCCGCCCCGCAACTACAAGAATTCTGCCATGGGCGGAGTGGAATTTAGCCCTGATCAAACCACCAAGCATGAGTTGTGTTTTTTTTACTGGAAACGCAAGGCCGTGGTCGTGGAACTGACCCTGGCCCCCATTCCGACCAAAAAGTAATTTATGGATTTTAAACAAATATTTAATACGTACCTCGGATTTGTCAATCGGCTTATTCCCAAGCACACCCAGGTCCCCGTCGTTGGCATTGACATTGGAACCAGTTACGTCAAAGCGGTGCAGATCACCAAGCCCGGCAATGCGTTTGTGCTGGATGCGTGGGGGATCGAACGGATCGAAGGCGGCAATGCTCCGGAAGCGTTAAGGAAGCTCCTGGCAGGGGTGGACTTTAGTTCCGAGAAGGTGCCGGTAACGTCGGTGTCAGGCAAGGGGACTTTGATCCGTTACATGGATATGCCGCAAATGCCCTTGGAGGACCTGCGCAAGTCGCTGACGTTTGATTTGGACAAATATTTTCCTTTTGACCCGCAGAGCATTTACACTGATTGCGCCATCTTAGACCAAAAACCCAAAGAAAAGAAAATGTCGGTACTGGTGGTGGCAGTTAAGAAAGAAATCATCGATGAGCGTATCAAGCTCTTTAAAGAGGCCGGCCTGGAGTTGGGCCACATCACCGTCAATTCCATTGCCTTGGCCAATGCCTTTAGCAGCGTCGGACCGACGGTGGTCTCCTCAGCCAATGCCAAGGCAGTCTTAGACATCGGCGGGGCGGTCAGCAATATTTCCATGATCAAGGACGCCTCTCCGCTTTTTACCCGCGACATTTTTATCGGTAATCAGGACATCACCCTGCAAGCCGCCAACATCTTGGGGGTCGAGGCCTCGAAGCCTGAGGAGCTCAACCGGACCATCGGGCAGCAAACCAGCGAGGTCTTGGAAGCATTTGGGGCCGCGGTGAGCAATCTCGTTGGGGAAGTCCGTTTGTCGCTGGATTATTTCATGACGGAGAAAAACATCCAGGTCGACGAGATGTATTTGCTTGGCGGCGGCTCTTTGACCAAGGGGATGGAACATATTTTTGAAAAGCAGTTGGGGATGTCGGTGCGGCGCTGGGACCCGCTGGCCTTGGTGCAGCTGGGCGCCTCAGCCACGGCATCGGATGTGCGTACGTTCTCTTCGCAGTTGGGGGTCGCCATCGGCTTGGGGGTTTCGAAAGTATGATTAACATTAACTTGGTCCCGCTCAGCACCCGCAGGAAGACCACCGCAGGGGGGGCCATCTTGCAATTGGATTTGCCCCGCGAAGTGGTCCTGCCGGTCGTCGGTGGTTGTGCGGGCCTGTTGATTGTCGGGCATGTTCTGCTGTTACTTGCCATGGGGTTTAAGGCGGCGATGCTGGCCACTCAAAGAGTCGAATGGCAGAAAATTTTGCCGGACAAGACCGCGATCGAGGGACTTTCCAGTGAAATGATGGAGATCAAAAAGAAGATGAACAGCATGGGCAGCGCCGTCTCAAAATCCAAGGACTACTCGCGCAAATTGAATACCATCAGCGATAGCCTAGTCAAAGGAATGTGGTTGCGCCGATTGACCGTGGATGCCACGGCCTTGACTCTTGAGGGCACCGTCTTTACCCGTTCTCAAACCGACATGGTGACGATCAGCACCTTTGTGGGAAACCTGAAAAAAGATGCTGTTTTTATGGAGGATTTTTCGGCCATTGAAATTAACAGCGTGCAGAAGGAAAAAAAGGGAAACCTGGACGTGAGCAATTTTACCATCGTGGGTAAATTAAAATGAAATTCAACCTGAAGGCGATCAACGTTCAAACCATCATCGACGTGTTCAATGGCCTGGACCTCAAGGTGCGTTTTGGCATCATGGGCATCGGCATCTTAAGCTTCGTGATTCTGGATTATGCGCTGATCATGCAGTTTCAGATCCGGGCCATGGACAAGATGAATGGCGAAATCAAACAGCTGGGCGAGGACATTGAACGGGTGAAGGCCGACAAGCAGCGGATCACCCAAATCAAGCAGGGATTGGAAGGCACCCGCACCCAATTCAAAGCCGTGGCAGACAAGATCCGCTCGCTTGCGGATGTGCCCATGGTGTTGGAAGAAATTTCCACCGTGGCCACGGCGAGCCGGGTCACGTTAGATGTGCTTAATCCGTCGAAGGAAGGACAGGAACATGCGTTTACCATTGGCGAAGCCAAATATTATTTTTTGCCTGTTGTGATCAATGCGCATTCGGGTTATCATATGTTTGGAAAGTTTCTTAATGAGCTGGAGTCTGCCAACCTATTGTTTATCATCAAAGATTTACGTATGGACAACAGCGGCAAGGAAGGCAGTGTTAACCTTGCCATTGGGGCCACCCTGAAAGTACTGCTGGTGGACAAGGCAGGCGGGGGGTAACGTGCACACACTTGTTTTTACCCTCATGCTGTTTATCTTTACCCCCTGTTGTGCCGCCGATGCCGAGAAAAAGTTTGTGTACAATGACCATGGCAAACAGGACCCCTTCAGCCCTTTGGTGACGGCCGGCGGGGCAGTGGTCAGTTATGATTCGGACTTATCATTGGCGGAGTTAAATTTGGAAGGCATTGTGCAGGACCCCAAGGGTGAGAGCGCCGCCATCATCAACGGAAAAATAGTCAAAATGGCACAACAAATCGGGCCTTATCAAGTGGAAGCCATTTCCGGAGACCATGTGGTTTTGGTCAAAGACGGCGAGCGGTTTACCCTACAAATCAAGCGAGGCGGGCGATGATTCCATGCGGCTTAGTGATGGTCATGTTTAGTTTCGTGCTCCTGGCGCCAATGGTTGCTTTGGCCCAGCCGATTGAGGACGCGATGGCCGCCCCTATGGTTATTGAAAAGGTTGCGGTCCCGTTGGCCGAAGATGGACTGGTGTCTTTGGATTTCCAGGACGCCGACATCCGCAATGTCCTGAAAGTGTTGGCTTACAAGAGCTCGGTCAACATCGTCACCAGCCCGGAAGTGTCCGGAGCTGTGACCATCCAATTGGCCGATGTCCCCTGGCAAAAGGCGTTGCAGGTGATTTTATCCACGTATGGTTTTGGTTATGAGCGGCAGGGCAATATCATCACCGTGATGTCCATCGAGAATTTGAAAAAGCGCCGGGAGGACAACCTGGTGTTGCAGGAACAAGAACCGCTGGTCACCAAAACATATATGTTAAGCTACGCGAAGGCCGGCGACATCGTGGATGCCATCGGAAAGGTCAAGACCAACCGCGGCACCATCAACTTTGATCAGCGCACCAACACGTTGATCATCCGGGACGTGCAAAGCGCCCTGGACTTGATCGACGGGGTGGTCAAGACCTTGGATACGGTGACCCCGCAAGTTTTGATCGAGGCCAAAGTGGTGGAAACCAAATTGGACTCGAGCGACAAGTTGGGCATTGAGTGGACAACCGGCGGGACGCTGTCGTTTAACAAAAGGCCGCTGGCATTCCCGTTTAGGCCCGATGAGTCGAGTTCATTGCTGCCCGGGAATTTTGGGGCCCCGGCCAGTTCCGCTTTTACTTACGGTACGTTAGATTTTTCTGCCTTCCAAGCGGTGTTGAATATGCTTAAGACCCGCACCGACACCAATATTTTATCCAATCCCAGGATTGTCACCCTGGACAATCAATCCGCCAGGATTGTGGTCGGCACGCAATACCCCATTCCGCAGTACACGTACAATGCCGAGCAGGCAAAATTGCAGGTTTCTGGTTGGGAATACAAAGATATCGGAATAATTTTTGAGGTGACCCCGCATGTCAATAATGCGGACATGGTGACGCTGGAACTGCATCCGACCATCACCAGCATCAGCGGTTCAGCGACGGTGGAGAACACCACGTTACCTCAACTAAGTGTGGAGGAAGCAACCACGAAGGTTATGATTGAAAACGGGCAGACTTTGGTGATCGCAGGACTTATTAAAGACCAGACCGACATCGTCCACAAGAAAATCCCTTTCTTGGGTGATGTGCCGATCCTTGGTCAGGTGTTCAAGAATAAGATCAGCACAAAATCCAAAACGGAATTGTTGATTTTCTTGACGCCGCACATCATCACCGCCAAGATCCCGCAAGGGACCTCCGGCAATCCTCCTGCAGTTCCCGCCGCTTCCGGCGGAAAATAGAACACCGGCCTGCCCACATGAACTCAACAATGATTACAGGAGGAAAACTGTGTCCAAAGAAATTTTAATACATGTGGCCGAAGGAGAACGCCGGGTTGCCGTTTTGGTCGACGGTAAGCTGGATGATTTTTACATTGAACTGGACCGGCATCAGTCGATGCTGGGAAACATTTACAAAGGCAAAGTGGAGTCCATTTTGCCGTCGATCAATGGTGCCTTCATCAATATCGGGCAGGAGAAAAACGGATTCTTATACTTGACCGACGCGGACAATCCTTTTTTAAACGACATCGAAAAGATCGAAGACGAACCGGCACCGCCGACGGTGGGGCAAAAGTTGTTGAATATGTTTATGCCCAAACCCGGCGCCGCCGCCACAGAGTCGGAGAAGCCTGCCCAGGCCAATCCGACGCCACCACCGCCGCCACCCCACCCGCGGCACCAGCAGCATCCACAGAAAGGCAAGAATGACCTGCCGCTCAAAAAAGACCAGGAGGTGCTGGTGCAGGTTGTCAAAGACCCGTTTGGCACCAAAGGGGCAAGGTTGACCACGCACATCAGTTTGGCCGGCCGGTTTGTGGTGTATATGCCGGTTGACCGCCACAACGGCATTTCCAAAAAAATAGAAAAGCCGGAAGAACGGCACCGCCTGCGGGACATTCTCAAATCTCTTAATTTTGTCCGCAGCGGCGGGTTCATCGTGCGCACCGCCTCGGTGGATATAGGCGAACGCGAAATCACCCGCGACGCCAAATTTTTAACCGCCATGTGGGAGAGGATCCGCAACTTAGGCAAACAGAAGCAGGCGCCGGCCTTGATCTATAAGGAATATGACCTGATTTGGAAGGTGGTACGGGATTTGCTCAAAGATGAGGTCGAAAAGTTGACCATTGACTCGCAGGAAGAATATATCAAACTGCGCAAGTTTGCCGAGACCCTGGCGGGCAAGGAGTTGGTTGGCAAAATTCAGTACCACTCCGCCGGGCAGTCGGTGTTTGAGGCGCGGGGGATTGCCCGTGAGCTGGAAAAAATTTATGAGCCCAAAATTTATTTAAAATCCGGCGCCTACGTGGTCATTGAACCCACCGAGGGCCTGACCGTCGTCGATGTCAACAGCGGGCGGTTTAAGACCAAAGGCTCGCCGGAGGATGCGGCCTTTGCGGTCAACATGGAAGCAGCGCCCGAAATCGCCCGGCAATTGCGCTTGCGCGACTTAGGCGGGATCATCGTCATTGATTTTATCGACATGAACCGGGAAGACCATAAGCGTAAGGTGTTGCATTGCCTGCGGGATGAATTGGTCAAAGACCATGCGAAAACCGAAGTCAATCGCATATCCCAGCTAGGTTTGGTCGAAATGACCCGGGCCCGCACCGGCAAAGCCATTGAATCGTTGAAGTTCCACAGCTGCCCGTATTGCGAGGGGCGGGGCAAAGTCAAGATCGATTAAATTTTCCCAAAGTCAAAGCGGAGCGAACGTGTCTAAGGAAATTTTGATTCACGTGGCCAACGGCGAGAAGCATGTTGCGGTTGTGGTGGATGGCAAGGCGGACCACCTTTATATCGAGCGAGACCTTCACCCTTCCAGGGTGGGTAATATTTATAAGGGCAAGGCACAAGACTATGGCTTCATTAATATCGAACCGGACACAAAAGGATTTTTGAATTTAGCCGATGAAGAAAACCCTTTCTTGAGTGACGTTGACTATGGAAAAATCGAACGCAGCGTGAGTATAGGTAATAAAATCTCAAATATTTTCAATAAAAGACAGCTGGCGGACAGCACACCGGTGACGAATAAAAAAGAACTGCCTGTTGAGAAGGGTGAGGAGGTCCTGGTGCAGGTGATCAAGGACCTCATTGGTACAAAAAACGCAGAACTCAGCACGAAGATCAGTTTGCCTGGTCGCTTTGTTGTTTATATGCCTTGGCATCGCCACGACGGCATTCCCAAAAAGACTAAGGATTTGCGGGAGCGCCATCGATTTCGAGAAATATTGAAGTCATTTAATTTTGCGCACAGCGGAGGCTTTATTGTACGCACCGCGTCCGTTGGTGCGACCGAGACAGAGATAATCCGCGATGCTAAGTTCTTAACCGCTATCTGGGAGAAAATCCAAAATTTGTCAAAGCAAAAGCAAGGTCCGGTCCTGGTTTATCAGGAATATGATTTTATTTGGAGGGTTGTGCGCGATTTGCTTAAATCTGACGTTGACCGCCTCATCATTGACTCTCGAGAGGAATATATGAAACTGCGAACATTTGCCGAAACCTTGGCCGGCAAAGCAATGGCAGAGAAAATCCAGCATCATGCCGGGGGCAGTGCCATTTTTGAAGCAGGGGGTATTGCGTCTCAAATAAAAGCGATGAGGCTGTCCGAAAATGCGGCATCAAAATATCAATTTTGTTTGTAAATTTAGCAAATCACACAATTAGTTCAACGCAGAATCAAATAAAGAAAGGAGCCTAAATATGGAAATGTTAATGGTTCCAGTAGGTGTCCTCGCTTTTGTATTAGTATTGATGTGGATCGACCACCGCAATGCCAATCGTGCCAAGAAGCATTTGCATTGACCTTTTCAAGTTTCCTGTGTATAATTTGCCCTTTCCAATGAAAGAGAGGACCTCATGTTTGCAGTCGTTTCGCTAGGAAACAGCCAGTTCAAAGTCGTCGAAGGCGATACCATCACCGCCAACCGTTTGGACCTTAAAGTCGGCGAAAAAATCACCTTGGACAAAGTCTTATTGATCTCCGACGGTGACAAAATCACTGTTGGCCAGCCCTTTATCAAAGCCGCCACGGTGAGCGCACAAGTCATCGACCACCCCCGGGGCGCCAAGGTCATTGCGTTCAAATACCGGAAACGCAAGGATTCCGCCCGCACCCATGGTCACCGCCAGGACCTGACCAGCGTTAAGATTGAAAAGATTTCTCTGTAATTGTATAATGGTGTTGGAAAATCCCAGTCTCGGTGATCCGGGACTGGGATTTTTAATTGGGGCCAGCCCCCTATTTTAGGAGCGTTATGCCTTTTGTTGATCAAGCCCGCATAGAAGTCCAGGCCGGCGGCGGAGGCAAGGGCTGCGAGAGTCACTACCGCGATAAATACATGCGCTACCCTCGTCCTGACGGCGGAGACGGCGGCAAAGGCGGCGACGTGATATTTGTGGCGGACCGCAACCTGCACACCCTCTTAGATTACCGGTTCCGGCAACATTATGTGGCCAAAAGGGGCGGCCATGCCAGCAGCAACAACAAAACCGGCCGCAGTGGGGAAGACTGCATCCTGCACGTGCCTACAGGGACCATGATTTGGGATTACGACACCGGCCTTTTAATGCGCGATTTAGTGACCGACCAAGACCAGGTCATCGTGGCCAAAGGCGGGGCAGGTGGGCATGGCAATAATCATAACCGCACCGTCACCTTGCCGCATCCAGGTGAGGTGCGCACCATCCGCCTGGAGCTTAAAATCATCGCGGATGTAGGTTTGATCGGTTTTCCAAACGCAGGCAAATCTACTTTGATATGTGCGGTCAGTAAGGTAAAATCTAAGATTGCGAGCTACCCGTTCACGACCAAGGCCCCGATTTTGGGAATCGTTAAGGATGAGCGCGGTGAGGCCGAGGATTTTGTCATGGCGGACCTACCAGGCCTGATCGAAGGCGCGCACGAAGGCAAAGGCCTGGGGCATCAATTTCTCAAACATGCCGAGCGGACTAAAATCCTCGTGCATGTCATTGACATGGCCGGCACTGAAGGCCGCGACCCGGTCGAGGATTATCATAAAATTACCGAAGAGCTCAACCTTTACGCTGAGGCCGCCCCGGGCGGGGCCGGCGAAGGGCTTTTCCATAAACCTACACTTCTGGTGGCCAATAAAATGGATTTGCCTGACGCAAAAAAAAATTTAACCCGTTTTAAGAGGAAAGTCACTAAGGATATTTTTTCGGTGTCTGCCAAAGATAAAGAGGGGCTTGAGAAATTGCTGGCGGCGATACGGGAGCTATTGGCATGAGAACATTTGAACGTCCCATCAAACGCATTGTGGTCAAATTAGGCACCAGCCAAATTGTGGACAATCGCTTGCGCGCCAAAACAACGGAACTGCGGCGTTTGGCAGCGCAGGTGGCCCAATTGCGCGCCCGCGGCATCGAGGTCATTTTGGTGTCTTCTGGGGCGATTGGTCTGGGCATGGGAGAGCTCAATGAAAAAAAACGCCCGACGGACATGGCCGCGTTGCAAGCCCGGGCCGCCATCGGACAGGCCCTGCTGATGCGCCTGTATTGCGAACTGTTTAAAAAAGTAAGTTTAAAATGCGCCCAAGTGCTGCTGACTTGGGATGATTTTGGCAATCGGGCCCGTTTTTTGAATGCCCGCCACACCCTGGAAGCGATTTTGAAAAAACGGGTGGTGCCGATCATCAATGAAAATGACACCACGTCCACGGAAGAAATCAAGTTTGGGGACAATGACAAACTGTCCGCACTGGTGGCGGCGTTGTTGCATGCGGACTTGCTGGTGATATTGTCCGATGTCGAGGGCCTTTATGATGCGAACCAGAAAGTTTTTGAGGAAATTGCCGAAATCACCGCTGAAATTGAAGGGGCGGCCGGGGGCACCAAGAATGCGCGCCTGGCCCGCGGCGGGATGAAAGCCAAAATCGACGCAGTCAAAATCGCCACCCATGCCCGCATCCCTTGCATCATCACCGCGGGGAAGACCGACAATGTGTTGTCGCGCTTGGTCAAGGGCGAACGCCTGGGCACGTACTTTATAGAAAAGAAGGAAAAACTTTTAGACGGGGACTCCGAGCATGAATTTATCCGCTCACATTTCCAAAATCGCGCGGGCCGCTAAGCAATCCTCTTTAAAGTTGGCGCTGACACCAACCGCGGAGAGAAATCGCGCCTTGCTGCTCATGGCCAAAGCGCTGGAGGCGGACAGCGGATATATCATGGCCGAGAATGCCAAAGATTTGGCCGAAGCCCGCCGGCTCCGCTACGCCCCGGCATTGGTCGATCGCTTGACGCTTGATCCCAAACGTATCAAAGACATGGCCGACGGGGTGAGGGCAACCGCGGGACTCAAAGATCCGGTGGGGCAACTCCTGGAAACCATCAAAAGGCCCAATGGTCTGTTGATCAAAAAAATTCGGGTGCCGCTGGGCGTGGTGGGGATCATTTATGAATCGCGTCCTAATGTGACCAGCGACTGCGCTGCTCTGTGCATCAAATCGGCCAATGCCGCCATTTTAAAAGGCGGACGTGAGGCCATTCATTCCAATAAAGCCATTTTTAAAGTTTTAAAAAGGGCCCTGGCAAAAACTAAAATACCCGTCGAGGCCCTGCAATTGATTGAATCGGTGGACCGCCAGGCCGTGCATGAATTATTGAGATTGGAACATCTCTTGGATATGATTGTTCCCCGCGGCGGTGAAGATTTGATCCGTTTCGTGGCGGAGAACACCCGCATCCCGGTGGTTAAGCATTTCCAGGGGATCTGTCATGTGTATGTGAGCAAGAAGGCTGATTTGGACATGGCCCGCAACATCACCATGAATGCCAAAACGCAGAAGCCCGGCGTGTGCAATGCCATGGAGACTTTGCTGGTCGATCAGGCGGTGGCCAAAAAGTTTTTACCGGCGGCGATTGCCGATTTAAAGAATGCCGGCTGTGAAATTCGGGGGGACCAGGCGGTGCGTTCCCTGATCAAAGTGGGGATCAAGAAAGCTACACCCAAAGATTGGCACACCGAATATTTGGATTTAATTTTATCTGTCAAGGTGGTCAACGGCCTTCAAGAAGCCGTGGCGCACATCAATAACTATGGTTCGCATCACTCGGATGCCATTGTGACCCGGGATCAAAAAGAGGCCCAGGCTTTTTTGGACCAGGTCGACTCGGCGTGTGTGTACGTCAACGCCTCGACCCGTTTCACCGACGGGTTTGAGTTTGGGTTCGGAGCGGAGGTGGGCATCAGCACGGACAAACTGCATGTGCGCGGGCCCATGGCCTTGGACGGCCTCACCACCTATAAATACGAAGTTTACGGCAGCGGCCAGGTCCGCACCTAAAGCAGACAAGGACAATTTGCGCATCGGTATTTTAGGCGGGTCTTTTGATCCCATCCACAACGGGCATTTGCTGATGGCGGAACTGGCCCGCCAGAAAATGCAGTTGGACAAGGTTATTTTCATGCCGGCACATTGCTCGCCGTATAAATCAAGTGCCTCGGTGCAAAGCGGGGCACATCGGTTGAATATGGCCAAGCTGGCCATCCAGGGCAATCCGTTTTTTGCGGTGGGCGACGAGGAGCTAAAACGCGGCGGGATATCCTACACCGTGGACACCCTGCGGGTCTACCGGGCCCAGCACCCTAAGGCGCAGTTGTTTTGGATTGTGGGGGAAGACAACATCGACCGCTTGGAGTCCTGGAAGTATTTTTCCGAGATTGTGCGCTTGGCCTGTTTCATTGCGGTCAGTCGCTCATGGTTTAATATTTCGTCGTCAGAGATCCGCCGGCTCGTCAAGAGCGGGAAATCCATCCGTTATTTGACTCCGGATCGGGTTATTGGATATATTAGGCGGTACCGACTATATGTTTAGGATCAGTTATGATGTTCGGCACGGAACATTTTTGCCGTTTGCTTCGGTTTACGTCTCGAAAATTTTATAGTAGAATTTATTATATTAATTTTCTCGACGTAAAGCCTCGCAAACACTGGCAAAAAGTTCCTTATTGTGCCGAACATCATAACTGATCCTAAAATACAATCGAAACGAGGAAATATAGTATGGACGACCCAAAGAGTGAAATAAGGTTCGGTACCGATGGTTGGCGGGCTGTTATTTCTGATACCTTTACCTTTAAGAATGTCCGTATTGTGGCTCAGGCTACGGCGGATTGGGTTATAAAGGACAATCCAGGAGCGCCGAAAAAGGCGGCGGTGGGGTATGACAATCGCTTTCTGTCCCAGGAATATGCCCGCACTTTTGCGGAAGTATTGGCGGGCAACGGCCTCACGGTGTATTTGTCCGACTCCTCGGTACCGACCCCAGCATTAAGCTACGGCGTCACCTTGCTGAAAGCTGCCTGCGGCATCATGATCACGGCCAGCCACAACCCGGCAAAGTTCAACGGTATTAAAATCAAGACCGCGCAGGGTGGGGCCGCTTCCAAAGACATCACCGGCAAAATTGAATCGTATATTGGCCAGGCCGCAATCAAGACCGCTGCCCAGCCTATTCTCATGCACGACTACAAGGTCGCCTACGTTCAGTTTATCCGCAAGTATTTGGACATGAAAAAAATCAAAAACGCCAAATACCGCGTGCTGGCCGACATTATGCACGGGTCCGGCCGCGATTTGATGGTACAGATCCTCAAAGGCACCAAGGTGCGCCTGGAGCTGATGCGGGCCGATTACAATCCCGGATTTGACGGTAGCAAGCCGGAACCCATCCCCGAATGTTTGGCCGTCCTCATCGGGCGCATGAAAAAGGAGAAATTCGATTTCGGGCACGTGCTCGATGGTGATGCGGACCGCGTGGCTGCCGTGGCCCCCGGGGGCGAGTTTGTTTCGCCGCAAAAGATCCTCGGCTTGCTCATTCTACATTTGGCCCGCAACCGCAACATTGAAGGCGGCATTGTCAAGACCTTGTGCGGGTCCACCCTCTATGATCACATTGCCCAAAAATTGGGTCGCCCTCTGTACGAGACCCCCGTGGGCTTTAAGTACATCTCGGATTTGATGCTCACCAAGAAAATTGTGGCTGGGGGGGAAGAGGCCGGCGGCATGGGGCTTCCCAATTACATCCCCGAGCGCGACGGCACCTTGGCCGGGCTCCTGCTTTTGGAAATGATGGTCTACAACAAACGCAATTTCAAACAGCTCATTGATGACATGGAAAAAGAATTCGGCCGCTACTATTATCTGCGGCTGGACTACACCATGGACGCCAAGAAAGTCAATTTGGATCACCTTAAGACCCTCAAGGACATATTGGGCACACAGGTGGTGGCTGCCAAAGATTTCGACGGGGTCAAATTGATTTGCGCCAACGAAGATTGGTTGATGTTCCGTCCCTCGGGCACCGAGCCGCTGGTGCGCATTTACGCCGAGGCAAAATCACTCAAACGCGCCAGGTCCCTGATTGAGTTTGGCCGCAAATTTATCGATCCCAATTCAAACGGATGATTTACTACTTTACATATTTTCTTACGAAATTTGTCTTAAGCGCTCTTTATTTTCCCCGCACCGTTTATGGTATTGATCACATTCCTCCTCAAGGGGGGTGTATCATCGCCAGCAACCATGTCAGCAACCTGGACCCCGTGGTTTTAGGGATTTCTTGCGGTCGCCGCATTAATTTTATGGCAAAGTTCGAGCTGTTCCAAAAACAGCCGCTGGGCTTTTTTTTGACTAAGCTGGGGGCATTCCCGGTCAAACGCAATGAAGCGGATTTCGGGGCCCTCAGGGAGGCGGTCAAACGCTTACGCAAGGGGAAACCAGTGTTGATTTTTGTGGAGGGCACCCGCCGCATCGGCGACACGCCTGCCAAGGCCCAGGCCGGGGTGGGATTCCTGGCTATGAAAACCAATGTCCCGGTGATCCCGGTTTTTGTCAAGGGCACCCAGAAGGTGATGCCTCCGGGTAGCAAATTTTTTAACCGCCACCCGGTAACCGTGCGCTTCGGACCTGCCGTGTCCTATGATGCGAACAGCTCATATCAGAGCACTGCGGATGCAATTCTTAAGAGCATTTACGCAAGTCGCTAGCCCCCCAAAGTTGCATTTTGATAAGAGTATGCTAAGCTTATTTCATCAACCCCACGCCTCCCTCTAGAGCCTTTCGCATGCTTAAAAGGACACTGTGTCCGGGTGTCCTTGTTTGTTTCTTATCGACGGTCCTAACGCCTATTCCAATTGGCCACTCCCAGCCGTACATCGAATCGCTCCCGAAACCGGGGGTGATGGTGCCTTTAAGTTCTGCTTTTGAACCTCCGCTCATCAAAGGCCTGACGATTCACAAAGATAATCCTTTTCTATTTGATTTTATCGTCGATATGGGCCAGGACAGAGTGGCTGGGAATGCCCTTAAAACCGAAGGCGAGAAGCTCATCAAATACTTTTTGGCGAGTTTGGCCATCCCTGAGCGTGACCTATGGGTTAATCTCTCCCCTTATGAAAAAGACCGCACCATGCCGCAGGCTTTAAGTCAAACCGAAATGGGTCGGGATCTTTTGGCCCAGGACTATCTCCTTAAACAAATCACCGCTTCCCTAATATATCCTGAAAAGGAAATCGGCAAGAACTTTTGGGACAAGGTCTACGCCCAAGCCCAACAGGTGGCCGGGGCCACCCAGCTGCCGGTCAATACCTTCAATAAAGTTTGGATCGTGGCGGATAAAGCGGAAATCTTTGAACGCGGTCAGACCGTATTTGTGGTGGACAAGCATCTGAAAGTCATGCTTGAGGACGATTACCAGGCGCTGAGTAAAAACAGCAAGGGGGCCGGATTCAGGCTAAACCCTCAATCCTCGTCGGTAAAGAACATTGTGCGAGAGATCATCCTCCCGGTCATTGAAAAAGAGGTCAATACCGGTAAAAATTTCGCCAATCTCCGCCAGATTTTTAATTCCTTGATTTTGGCCAGCTGGTACAAGAGAAATCTCAAGGAAGCATTGCTCAACCAGGCGTATGCAGACCAGGCGCATGTCAAAGGCATAACGATTGCAGATAAGACCCTCAAGGAACAGATCTATAAACGCTATTTAGACGCGTACAAAAGGGGTGTTTTTAACTTGATTAAGGACGATCGCGTAGCCGGCCAATCGGTGCCGCGCAAATATTTCTCCGGTGGCATCACTATTGCCCACGATCTGCCCCTGCATCAGATGACGCCACAGAATTTCGCCATGTTAGGACGCGCTTTTGGGAAAGGCATGGAAAAGAATGGCGTGGTCCGCATGCATGCTTGGTTTAATCCTACTGCCGATGCCGCTATGACGGTTTTTGAAGCTATCCAGCAACAATTGGAAACGCTTAAAACCATATCCCAAAAAGCAGATTTCCCGCGCTCGATGGTAAGACCCATGAGAAAAATGAAAATTCTTTATGGCAAAATACGCAGTTTCCTGACGACAGAATATGTCAAGCCAACGTTTGCCGCGGTTAGTCAGGTAACACTCGAGCTTAAACAATTGTTGAGAGAGGCGAATGGGATCAAGGAGTGGCCTTTATTTCCTGCGGATAAAACAGATGTACAACAGCTTAAGGCCGCGCTGCAGGAGCTAACGCTTTTATTTGACGGTTTGGATATGACAGACTCAGTGGGTGGCCAAACGCGCCGCATAGATACACTTGTGGACTCGCTTGTTTCCTCAACGCGACCAGCCACCGTTTCTCTGACTTATTTGAAGGCCACACGTCAATTGAATGATTTGCGCAGGGATATAGGTCCATTTGCGGCAACCCTAAAGAAACGTCAATCCGTCAGCTTACTGAAAATGGATGGGTGGTGGAGCAATTTAAAACAACTGAGTAACAATGCCTGGAAAATCAATGCACATGCTTTGGAGTTTTCTGACCGAGCCATGTTACGTCGGATTCAAGTTTGGTTAAGCGAGATTGAGTCTATATTTTCCAATTTGGACTTGAGAAACGCGTTACACAGAGATAAGGATGCCGGACGCCCCCAAACCCTAGATGGGATGTCTCCCAGACCGTTAGACTCCGCCATGACTAGCTGGGCAAGGGATACGGCCCGACGGATATCGAGCTCTCCCGAAGCAATGCGCCGCCTGCAACTGCTTTCGGAAGACCCCTTATTGAGTACTTTGGATACTGGTTTTCGTCGGGCTTTTTTCGATTTACCCGGGCCGCTGTATTTTGGCAAGGACTTTGACATTCTCTTTGTCAATGAGGCAGATAATTTTGTGTTCGTGCGGTTGAAGAATACGCTCACGCCTGAAGAACTGGAGTCTCAATATGGGGTGAAGGCAGTGGCATTGATCCCGAAGGAATACATAGATCACATGCAGGGGATCAAGTCTCGCCAACCCATTGGCCGAGATGCTGTCGTGGCTCTGCAAGTCGTAGACGGTCTAATGTTTTTGAAGGATGTTCAACCCTACCCCGCCGGTTTGGCCGTGTCAGCAATACAAAAAATGATCTCTACCATAGCCCAGTTCCCCATGGATGGGGACATTGCGTTGCCCGTGAAAACCACCCAGGCCATGAATGAGCCGTGGATGGATATGCGTGCAACCGTTACGCGTGGTCCCCAAGATGAGGATAAGGCCCGGTCCAAGCAGAAGATCGCTGAAATTTTAGCTCAGGCTCAAGCCTTCCTCGATATCAGAAAACAGGCATCATTGTTCACACCAGCCACGGCGGGATTGATCACCACCATCGAGCAGCAAATGACTATCTTAAAGGCGCTCTATCCCGATACGGCCATAGCCGTGCAGGGCGGCATTGACCTAACCACCAAGGGCATGAGCACGAACCTGCGTAAGGTCGGACAAGGTGTCCAAATGAATGTTGATCCTGCCATGGTGGCCCGTTTCAAACGCGAAGGCATTCACGAACTTCGGCCGGTGATTTACCGCATCACCCCCGCCAGCATTTGGCCTTTGATAGGATTACCGCAGATTTAATTTGACTTTTCTGAAGTTTTTGGGATAATTCTTTTTACTTTGAAATCCGCATTTTAATCCCGCGCGAACCTTCAAAGAATTCCATGGATAGAAAAGAGGACGTTAAAGCAATGAACGATGAACGATCATTAATGGAGGAGCTTTACGCCAGCACCTTAAAGGACATTAAGGAAGGCGAGGTTGTCAAAGGCACCGTCGCGGCGATCAATCAGAAAGAGGTGATCGTCGATATCGGTTTTAAGTCCGAAGGCTTTGTTCCCATCGAAGAGTTCCGCAATCCATCCGAGCTTACCGTCGGCCAGCAGCTGGAAGTTTTGATTGAAAATATTGAAGACGACAATGGCCGTTTGATTTTGTCCTATTCCAAGGCTGAGCGTTTGAAGGGCTGGCAGAAAATTGCCGATGATTTAAACGAGGGCGACGTGGTCGAAGGCCGCGTGGTCCGGGCGGTCAAGGGCGGATACATCGTGGACGTTTTTGGCGTGGAAGCATTTTTGCCCATGTCCTTGTCCGCGTTTAAAGGCCTTTCCAACCATGACATCACCACCCACACTTATAAATTCGTCGTCGCTAAGATGAACAAACAGCGCCGCAATCTCATTCTTTCCCGCCGGGAAATGGTGCAGAAAGAGCGCGAAGAAGTGCGTGCCAAACTTTGGGGCGAACTTAAAAAAGGGCAGAAACGCCGGGGCGTTGTTAAGGGCATCACTGATTTTGGCGCTTTCATCGACTTAGGCGGCGTTGACGGCCTCTTGCACATCACGGACATGAGCTGGAGCCGCATCAATCATCCTTCCGAAGTTGTGGCGGTCGGCCAAAAGATTGAAGTGCTCATTCTGGATTTCGACAAAGACAATTCCAAGGTTTCGTTAGGTTTAAAGCAAATTGCTAGCAACCCCTGGGACGATGCCGTGGCCAAATTCCCGGCCGGCTCCCGCATCAAGGGCAAGATTGTCAACATCATGCCTTATGGTGTGTTTGTGGAAATCGACAAAGGGATCGAAGGACTTTTGCATTCCTCTGAAATCACCTGGCAGAAAAAAATGGTCAATCCTCAGGAAATGTTTAAATTAGGGGACACCATTGAAGTGCAAATCATCAATGTGGACAAGGACGCCAAGCGGATTTCCCTGAGCATGAAACAGCTGGAAGAAAATCCTTGGGTCAGTGCCGCAGCCAAATTCACCGTCGGTGGCGTTGTCAAAGGCGCCGTGCGCGGCTTCACCGATTATGGTGCCTTTGTGGAACTCGAAGGCGGCTTGGAGGGCATGATCCACGTCTCCGATATGTCCTGGACCAAGAAAATCAACCATCCGCAGGAAGTGCTGCACAAGGGTCAGGAAGTGGAAGTGTCTGTCCTGGGAGTGGATGCCGAGGCCCGCAAGATTACCTTGGGCTTGAAACAACTGCAACCCAACCCTTGGAGCGACATCGCCGCCAGATTTCCAGTCGGCTGTATCGTGCAGGCCCAGGTGGTGATGAATTCCAACTTTGGCGTGTTCGTCAAATTGGAAGAAGAGATTGAGGCATTGGTGTACTCTTCCGAAATCGACAAGACCCAGGCGGCGGCTTTAAAACCCGGCGACCGCCTGCAGGTCAAAATCATCAAAGTTGATGTCGAAGGTATGAAAATCGGCGTCAGCGCTCGTCTGTAAAATGCTCCAAACAATTGAACGCGGCACCACGGAGATCATTAGCCGTGCGGACCTGGCCAAGAAATTGGCCGAGGGTCGGCCTTTGTCTGTGAAAGCCGGTTTTGATCCCACGGCACCGGATTTGCATCTGGGCCACGTGGTGTTGCTGCGCAAACTCAAACAATTCCAAGACCTAGGGCACAGGATTTTCTTTTTAATCGGCGATTTCACCGCCCAGATCGGCGATCCCACCGGCCGCAACGAACTGCGCAAAAAAATGTCGCCCCAGGAAATTTCCGTCAACGCGCAAACTTATAAAGCCCAAGTTTTTAAAATTTTGGACCCTAAAAAAACGGAAATCGTGTTTAACAGCCAATGGCTTAATCAATTGACACCGGCGGATTTATTGCAGCTGACCGCACATTCGAGTGTGGCGCAAATGCTGGCCCGCGCCGATTTCAAGAAACGTTTTGAATCCGGCCGGGAAATCAGCTTGCTGGAATTTATTTATCCGCTGCTGCAAGGTTATGACTCCGTGCATTTAAAAGCAGACGTGGAATTGGGTGGCACCGACCAGAAATTCAATCTGCTCATGGGGCGGCAAATGCAGGAGAGTTATGGGCAGTCGCCGCAGGTGGTCTTGATGACCCCGTTGCTGGAAGGCACGGACGGCATCCAGAAAATGAGCAAGTCGGTCGGCAATACCATTGGCATCAATGAGAAACCGGGCGATATATTTGGCAAAGTGATGTCGATTTCCGATGAGTTGATGCTGCGCTACTTTGAACTGTTGACGGATGCGGATTTGGCAAAGGTCAAGGCCATGCATCCGAAAGAGGCAAAATTGCAGCTTGCCCAGACCATGGTGGATATGTTTTGCGCTCCGGGAGCGGGATTGAGGGCCCGTCAGGATTTTGAGCGCACCTTCAGCCAACACGAAGTCCCCGACAGTGTGCCGGAAGTTATAATTTCATCTGGAGAGAAACTCTTGGATATTCTTAGTGTTGCGAAAATTATTTCTTCGAAGAATGAAGGCCGCCGCCTGCTGCAGGAGGGGGCTGTGACCCATGAAGGGGCAGTCATTTGCGATGAGCATTGGGTCCCTCGTCAGGGGGTTTTAAAAATCGGCAAGCGCCGCTTCCTGCGGTTGCGGCAATTCTAAAAAAATGTTTGACAATATGTATAGATACCGATATACTTTACGTTCCTTTATTTTGAAGTCGCTGCAGCTGCTTTTAAATGCGACAGCTCTTTTGGAATTGCCAAGGTTTGGATGCGCCTGCCCTTGTTTGTATACACAAGATGTTAAGGAAACAAGGGCGGGGGCAAGTTTCTCTCAGATTTTTTAGTTAAGTAATGGGCCCCTGCCCTGACTTTTCTAGGAACAATTTTTAAGGGAGTCAGGACTGGGGCAAACTTCTCTGAAGTAAATTTTGGTCGTCTTTGGAAGTTTGCCCCTGTAGCTCAGTTGGTAGAGCACGTCCTTGGTAAGGACGAGGCCAGCGGTTCAATCCCGCTCGGGGGCTTAGCACCCAACATCAATCATCTTCTGTGACTCCGGCGTTGCCGGAGGAGCGCACAAAAGAAATTAGGATATGCGCGAGACAATTCATTTTCAGTGCACCGAGTGCAATCGAATCAACTACAACAGCACCAAGGACAAACGCAAAAAGCCAGAGCGCCTGGAGCTTAAGAAATTTTGTCCTTTTTGCCGAAAACACGTCGCGCATAAGGAAACCAAGAAGTAGGTTGCCGTCTTGTACGGCAATTAAACCTGACGCCATAGGCCTGTAGCTCCAATTGGTAGAGCGACGGTCTCCAAAACCGTGCGTTGCAGGTTCGAGTCCTGCCAGGCCTGTTTTAAATTGGGCAGGGCGAGAACCTAAAAGGGGTGTGGGGAAAAATTTTCCCCACGTTTTTGGGGTGACAGCGACCACCGCAGTGAGGAGCGCCATAGGGGCTTCGCCCCTATGGGGAGCGAATTGCCGAAGGCAAGGAGCGACAGGTTCTAGCGAGGCCGTAGGCCGAGCGGAGTCCTGCCAGGCCTGGTTTGAGTTGGGCAGGGCGAGAACTCATGATTGCTATGATTACCAAAATCCGTACATTTATCAGCGAAGTGATCGCCGAGATGAGAAAAGTCTCCTGGCCCACCCGCCGCGAATTGGTGGACTCAACGCTGATTGTCGTTTTTGCTTCCCTCATGTTGGGGGCTTTTGTCAGCGCCATCGATTTCGTATACTCTAGAGGGGTAACCATCATATTCAAATGAGCATGAAGTGGTATGTTGTCCATACGCAGACCGGTGCGGAAGAGAGGGCCAGGGCGGGCTTGGAAAGCCGCATGGCCACCACGCCTTTGAAGCAATTCGTGGGTGAAGTGGTCGTCCCCACCGAACAGGTCTCCGAGGTCCGGGGCGGTAAAAAGCGCATCACCACCCGCAAGTTTTTTCCGGGGTATTTGCTCATCAAGATGGACATGAACAAAGAAAGCTGGTATTTGGTCAAGACCACGCCGGGAATCACCGGCTTTATAGGGCCTGGCCGCCAGCCGCAGCCGCTCACCGACACGGAAGTGGATAATATTTTAAAACGCACGCAGGAAACCGAGAGTAAACCTTCCCCGAAGATTGTTTTTGAAGTTGGCGAGGCGGTGCGCATTGCCCAAGGGCCGTTTGCGAATTTCAACGGATCGGTCATGGAAGTATATCCCGACCGCGGCAAATTAAAAGTGAGTGTATCGATTTTTGGACGTTCGACATTGGTGGAACTGGAATATTGGCAGGTAGAGAAAATATAAGGAAGGCCGTATGGCAAAAGAAGCAATAGCCCAAATCAGATTGTATGTTCCAGCTGGACAGGCCAACCCGGCGCCGCCGATCGGCCCCGCGTTAGGCCAGCACGGCGTCAACATCATGATGTTTTGCAAGAGTTTTAACGACAAGACCAAGGGCAAAGACCCGTTGCCTTTGCCGGTCATCATCACCGTTTACAAAGATAAATCATTTGATTTTATCATTAAGACTCCACCCACGTCAGCGCTGATCAAAAAGACGGCCAAGTTGGCCAAGGCCTCCGGCACCGCCGGCAAGGAAACCATCGGCAGCCTGACCGCCAAACAGGTGGAGGAGATCGCCAAAATGAAGATGGACGATTTGAACACCGTCGATCTTAAACAAGCGATCATTACCATCGCCGGCACTGCCCGGTCCATGGGGATTGAAGTCAAAGGATAACATATGCCACATTTAAGCAAACGCATGAAGGAAGTCCAAAAAGCGGTGGGCGAGGTGCTCAGTCCGCTGCCTCTCCCGGACGCCATCAACCGGCTGTCCAAGGCCCCCAAAGTGAAATTCGATGAAACCGTGGAGCTGCATTTCCATTTGAACCTGGATTTAAAGTCGTCTGACCAGGGCGTGCGCGGCACCGTGGCATTGCCGCATGGTTCAGGCAAAGCGGTCAAAGTTGCGGTGTTCTGCAAAGGCGATGCCGTGGCCAAGGCCCAAGCCGCCGGAGCTGAGCATGTGGGCGGCACTGACTTGATTGAAAAAGTCAGCGGCGGGTTTATGAATTTTGATGTGGTCATCGCCACCCCGGACATGATGCGCGATTTAAGCAAACTTGGTAAAGTGTTAGGTCCGCGGGGCCTCATGCCCACTCCCAAAGCCGGCACCGTCACCACGGATGTTGAGCGTACCATAAGGGAAGTGAAAGCCGGACGGGTGGAATTTAAATCCGATAAACAGGGCGGCATCCATTTAGGCATCGGCAAACGTTCGTTCACAGAAAACAACCTCCTCGAAAATGCCCAGCAAGTCATCGAAGCCATCAACCACGCCAAACCAGCGGCGGTCAAAGGCAATCTCATCAAAAGTTTATCGGTGGCATCCACTATGGGGCCAGGCATAAAGGTGGCGATATGAAAGTCGGAGAACAATACCGCAAAAAAATGGCCTCTTCCATCAAGGAAGGCGTCAGCACCAAAAGCAATACCTTTGTCGTGAGTTTCCGCGGGGTCTCCTCCGCCAAAATGAATACCCTGCGCAAGGATTTAAAACGTAAGCAGGCCGATGTCATGGTTTCCAAGACCTCGGTGTCGCGGGTGGCCTTTAAGCAAGCCAACTTGGAATCGCTGGCTGATCTGATGCAGGGCCAGACCGCATTGGTCTTAAGCAATGCCGATGCCTCGGAAATTTCTAAAATCTTGGTCAAATTCGCCAAGGAGTTTGAAGGCTTTATTGTCCAGGGTGGAGTCTTAGACGGCAGCATCTTGACCCGTGACCAAATCCAAACCTTGTCCGATTTGCCGTCCAGGACCGTGCTATTGACCAAATTTTTAGGGACTATTTCGGCGCCGGCCACCCGTTTCGCCGGTGCTTTAAGTGCCAAAACTCGGGACTTCATGTCAATTTTACAACAGAAAAGTGAAAAGGGAGGGTAGTGCAATGTCTGAAACAGCCGTTAAAGAACTTTCTCCTAAATTAGAGGGGATTTACAAGGAAGTGACCACCTTGACTGTCTTGGAACTCGCTGAACTCGTCAAGGCGATGGAAAACAGACTGGGAATCCAGGCCGCTGCTCCCGTTGCCATGGCCGCTGGTGGGGCACCTGCCGCAGCCGCAGCACCTGCGGAGGAAAAGACCTCCTTTGATGTCATTCTCAAGGAAGTCGATGCCGCCAGAAAGATCGGGGTCATCAAGGAAGTCCGCGCCGCCACCAACCTCGGTCTAGCAGAAGCCAAGGCCTTGGTAGAATCTGCGCCTAAGACCGTAAAAGAGACTGTTCCCAAAGCCGAAGCCGAAGAACTCAAGAAGAAACTTGAAGCGGCCGGGGCAAAAGTTGAGCTCAAGTAAATCTTTTCGCGTCAATAACCTTCAAAAATAGCTAAAGGGATGGGCTTGCCATCCCCAGGCCTATTTAGCGGAGCATTATGAACAAGTTAAAGATCAGAAATTTCAGCAAATTCCAAGACAATTTCGAGTTGCCAAAACTCTTGGACATACAGACCCAATCGTACGAGGAGTTTTTGCAGCGTGAAATTCTCACCGACAAACGTAAAGACCAGGGGCTGGAAGAGGTGTTCCGCGAGGTATTTCCATTGGAGAGTTACGACGCCCAAATCCGCCTGGAATACATCGGCTACGCCATCGGCAAAGAAAAGTATTCCCGTTATGAATGCCAGCGCCGGGGGATGACCTATGCGGCACCGCTCAAAGTCAAGCTCCGCTTGATCACACCGGTCGACATCAAAGAACAGGAAGTTTATTTCGGCGATTTTCCGCTCATGACCGACACCGGGACATTTATCATCAACGGCGATGAGCGCGTGGTGGTGTCCCAAATCCAACGGCCGCCAGGTGTGTCGTTTGAGGAAGAGACGCATCCGACCGGCAAAAGCATTTATTACGGCCGCCTGATCCCGTCTCGGGGGGCCTGGTTTGAAATCAAATATGATCTTAACGATGTGTTGATCGCTTACGTCGACCGTCGCCGCAATTTTCCCGCCACCCAGATCCTGCGCATCATGGGTCTGTCCAACACCGATGATATGAAGAAAATGCTCGGCGAGCATTATGACAAAATCAAAAATACCCTGGAAAAAGACCACACCACCACCAAAGAAGAAGCCTTGCTCGATTTTTACCGCAAAATGCGTCCGACCGAACCCGCGACGGTGGAAGTGGCTGAAACATTGTTCTTCCGGTTATTTTTCGATCCCAAACGCTATGATTTAAGCAAGGTTGGCCGCCACATTGTCAACCGCAAATTGGGCACCCACGTGGCGATGGACAACCGCGTGCTGGATATCGACACCGTAGTGTCGGTGGTTAAGTATTTGATCGGTTTGCGCGACGGCACTGGGGAATGCGATGACATTGACCATTTGGGTAACCGCCGCATCAAATCCGTTGGTGAACTGGTGCAAAACCAGGTGCGCATCGGTTTGGCCCGCCTGGAACGCTCGATCAAAGAGCGTTTGGTGGTCATGAGCTCTTTCGAAAATTTGACCGTGCACCATTTGATCAATTCACGCTTGTTCTCCAATCAGATCCAGGATTTCTTTGCCAGAAGCCAGCTGTCGCAATTTATGGATCAGGTCAATCCCTTGTCGGAGATGACCCATAAACGACGCATGTCGGCCTTGGGTCCAGGCGGTTTGAGTCGTGAACGTGCCGGTTTCGAGGTGCGCGACGTCCACCCAACCCACTATGGCCGCGTATGTCCGATTGAGACGCCAGAAGGCCCGAACATCGGTTTGATCGCCTCGCTGACCACCTGCGCCCGGGTCAACGAGCTGGGCTTTATCGAGACCCCTTACCGCAGGGTTGTGGATGGCCGGGTCACCCGTAAAATCGAATACCTGACCGCCGACGTGGACCAAATCAAGTACATTGCCCAGGCCAATTCACCCATTGACAAAGACGGCAAATTTAGCGAAGCTCTGGTGTCCTGCCGGTACAAAGGCGACTTTCCCCGCATCAAAGGGGACAAAATCGAATATATGGACGTTTCCCCCAAACAATTGGTGTCCGTCGCTGCCGCGTTGATCCCTTTTTTGGAGCACGACGACGCCAACCGCGCGCTCATGGGCTCGAACATGCAGCGCCAATCGGTGCCGCTGATGATCCCGGAAATGCCTTTTGTGGGCACCGGTATGGAAGAGAAAGTGGCGCGCGATTCGGGGGTGGTGGTGATCGCCAAAGAGAGCGGGACCGTGTCGAAAGTCGACGGCCGTGAAATTGTGGTCGGTAAAGACACTTATCCGTTAAAGAATTTTCAGCGCTCCAACGCCAACACCTGCGTGCATCAACGTCCGCTGGTCAAGCCCGGCGATAAAGTTGAGGCTGGACAAATCATAGCCGACGGGATCGGCACCCAGCACGGACGCTTGGCTTTGGGGCGTAATGTCCTGGTGGCGTTCATGCCTTGGCGCGGATACAATTTCGAAGACGCCATTTTGATCAACGAGCGCATCGTGCGCGAGGACGTGTTTACCTCCATCCACATCGAGCGTTTCGAATGCGAATGCCGCGAGACCCGTCTGGGGAACGAAGAAATCACCCGCGATATCCCAAACGTCGGTGAAGAGGCCCTGAAAGATTTGACCGAGGAAGGCATTGTGCGGGTGGGGGCGGAAGTCAAGGCCGGCGATATTTTGGTCGGCAAAGTGACCCCCAAAAGCGAAAAAGAATTGTCCCCGGAAGAACGCCTGCTGCGGGCCATCTTCGGCGAGAAGGCGGCGGATGTGCGTGACACGTCGCTCACGTTGTCTCCCGGGATCGAAGGCGTCATTATCAATGTGGAAGTTTTTTCCCGCAACGAGCGCGGCCGAAAATCCAAACAGGACAAGGTCAAGGAATCGGCGGCCATCAATAAAATCAGGGAATATTACGCCCAGGAAATTGAGCTCATCAACCAGGAGAAGGACGCCAAGTTAGGCAAGCTGTTAGGCATCGACAAGAAGAGGGTGGCCAAATTAGGCCTGGAAGACATCGATGAAGGCTCCGAAGCCAGAGAAATGATGGGCTTCTTTCTGGATAAAATTGCCGAGCTCACCGAAGAGCAGGAACGGGAGCTCGATCGCGTCCGCCGGGGGGATGAACTTCCCGCCGGTGTCTTAAAACGCGTGGTGGTGTATGTGGCCACCAAACGCAAATTGCAGGTCGGCGACAAAATGGCCGGCCGCCATGGCAATAAGGGTATTGTGTCGCGCATCATGCCGGAAGAGGATATGCCTTTTATGGAAGACGGCCGGTCCGTGGACATTGTGCTCAATCCCTTAGGCGTGCCCTCGCGCATGAATGTGGGCCAGCTGTTGGAGACCCATCTGGGTTGGGCCGCCCAAGTGTTGGGCTTTCACGCCGAGACGCCGGTGTTTAACGGCGCCACCGAAGAGGAAATCCTCGTTTTGCTGCAGCAGTCCGGCCTTCCCGAGGACGGCAAATCGATCGTCATCGACGGCTATACCGGCGAACGGTTCTTGCAAAAGGTGACCGTCGGTTATATCTATATGCTCAAACTCAACCATTTGGTTGATGAGAAAATCCATGCCCGTTCCATCGGGCCTTATTCATTGGTCACCCAGCAACCGTTAGGGGGCAAAGCGCATTTCGGCGGTCAGCGTTTCGGGGAAATGGAAGTCTGGGCCCTGGAGGCGTACGGCGCCGCGTACACATTGCAGGAAATGCTGACGGTCAAATCCGACGACGTCACCGGCCGCAGCCGCATTTACGAAGCCATTGTCAAGGGCGAACAGGCCCTGGCACCGGGCACACCGGAATCGTTTAATGTGTTGGTGAAAGAATTGCAGGGGCTGTGTTTGGATATCCGCATGGAAAGAGCGCAGGACCCGGCGGCAGCCAAGGGCGCAGCTTCGGCGGATAAATCGGAGTAGTATAAACTCGGAGAACCAATGAGCAAAAACGATATTAAGCAAGATCGGATCACCATAAAAATCGCCTCGCCGGAGATCATCATGTCCTGGTCGAACGGGGCGGTTAAAAAAGCCGAGACCCTCAACTACCGCACGTTGAAACCGGAGAAGGACGGCCTTTTCTGCGAGAAGATTTTTGGGCCCATCCGCGACTGGGAGTGCAATTGCGGCAAATATAAAGGCATTAAGTTTAAAGGGATCACCTGCGACCGCTGCGGGGTTTTAGTCACCCGATCGTCGGTGCGACGGGAACGCATGGGCCACATTGAGCTCGCCTGCCCGGTGACCCATATTTGGTTTTACAAAGCGGTGCCGTCCCGCTTGGCCGCGCTGCTGCAAGTCGGCTTGCGGGATTTAGAGAAGTTGATTTATTACGAAGAATACGTGGTCATTGATCCCGGCCCCACGCCGCTCAAACGCAAGCAATTTCTCTCGGAAGATGAATATCAAGAGACCTTGGTCAAATACGGCGGCGCCTTCAAAGCCAAAATCGGCGCCGAAGCGGTGCGGGACATCCTCAAAGATCTGGACATCAACGTGCTGTGCAAGAAATTGCGCAAGGATTTGATCGAAGCGAATCCCAACGGCACCAATTTCAAGAAAATCGCTAAGACTTTAAAGATCGTCGAGGATTTCAAGGCTTCCACCAATAGCGCTGAGTGGATGGTCTTAGATGTTCTCCCGGTCATCCCGCCAGACCTACGGCCCTTGGTGCCTCTGGAAGGCGGCCGTTTTGCCACCTCTGACTTAAACGATTTATACCGACGGGTGATCAACCGCAACAACCGTTTGAAAAAATTGATTGATCTTAACGCCCCGGAGATCATTATCCGCAACGAGAAACGCATGCTGCAGGAAGCTGTGGATGCGTTGCTCGACAACGGCCGTCATGGCCGTCCGGTCTTAGGATCCGGCAACCGTCCGCTCAAATCGCTCTCCGACATGCTCAAAGGAAAGCAAGGCCGCTTCCGCATGAACCTTTTAGGTAAACGTGTGGATTATTCTGGCCGTTCCGTCATTGTGGTGGGACCGGACCTTAAATTGCACCAATGCGGCCTGCCTAAGAAAATGGCCCTGGAACTTTTTGAACCATTCATCATTCGCAAACTGCGCGAAAAAGGTTTTGTGCACACCATCAAAGGCGCCAAACGCATGGTGGAACGGGCCAAAATCGAGGTTTGGGACATCTTGGACGAGGTGATCCAGGACCATCCGGTGATGCTCAACCGCGCCCCGACCCTACACCGTTTGTCCATCCAAGCCTTTCAGCCGATTTTGATCGAAGGCAAGGCCATCAAATTGCACCCGCTCGTGTGCACGGCGTTTAACGCCGACTTCGACGGGGACCAGATGGCGGTGCACGTGCCGCTGTCGCTGGAAGCGCAAATCGAATGCCGCCTGCAGCTGTTGTCCGTCAACAATCTTTTTTCGCCGGCCGACGGACGTCCGATCGTCTCGCCGACCCAGGACATCGTGTTGGGATTGTATTATTTGACCAAAGAACGCCCCGGTTCCAAAGGGGAGGGGCATTTGTTCGGCTACTTGGACGAAGTCAAAGTGGCGTATTCGGACATGCATGTGGATTTGCACAGCCGCATCCGTCTGCGCATCAATGGTCCCATCTGGGGGCAGGAAAAACCTTCCATGGTCATCCACCCTGACGCTAAGGACAAAAGCAAAAAAGAAGTGGAGATCAAGAATAACCCCACTAACATCATTGAAACCACGGTAGGGCGGGTGTTGTTTAATGAAGTGTTGCCGCCGAATTATGGTTATGTCAATGAATTGCTCGATAAGAAGCGCATCGGCGCGGTCATTGCCGACTGCTACAAACGTTTCGGCCACCACCAGACGGTGAGATTGCTCGATGACGTTAAGGCCCTAGGATTCACCAAGGCCACCGAAGCCGGCATTTCGATTGGCATGTCCGATCTGACCATTCCGGAAGACAAAGCGAAAATCATCACCGGGGCCAAACAAGAAGTTGCCAAAGTGGACGATCAATACCGCAAAGGCATCATCACCGGCCGCGAGCGTTACAATAAAGTCATCGACGTGTGGACCCACACCACCGAGCAAATCTCTGACCTGGTCTTTAAGAAAATGGACCAGTTCAATCCCGTGTACATCATGGCCGATTCCGGCGCCCGCGGGTCGAAATTGCAGATCCGCCAGCTCTCCGGCATGCGCGGCCTGATGGCCAAACCCTCGGGCGAGATCATTGAAAACCCCATCACCGCGTCCTTTCGCGAAGGCCTGACGGTTTTGGAATACTTCATTTCTACGCACGGGGCCCGCAAAGGTCTCGCCGACACCGCGCTGAAGACCGCCGACGCCGGGTATTTGACCCGCCGTTTGGTGGACGTGGCGCAGGAAGTCGTGGTCAACCTGCCCGATTGCGGCACCGTCAACGGCATCACCGTTGCCGCGATCACCGAAGGCGACGAGCTGGTGGTGTCTCTTAAAGAGCGCATTGTCGGTCGCGTGGCCTTAGACAATATCCTGGATGTGGTCACCGACACCGAAGTGGTTGCCTCCGGCGATCAAATCACCGAGGAGAAGGCTGATTTAATCGAACAGCTGGGCATTGAAAAAGTGCGCATCCGTTCGGTGCTTACCTGCGAGGCCGGCATCGGCGTGTGCATCAAATGTTACGGCCGCAACCTGGCCACCCAGCGCATGGTGGAAATCGGCGAAGCGGTCGGCACCATTGCCGCTCAAAGCATCGGTGAACCCGGCACCCAGTTGACCATGCGGACCTTCCACATCGGCGGCACCGCGTCCCGCACCATCGAACAATCGTTTATCAAGGTCAAACAGGACGGGATCATTAAGTACCACTCCCTGCGTGCTGTCCAGCGCGGGAAAGAATATATTGTTTTAAACCGCAACGGCGCCATCAGCATCAACAACGAATATGGCCGCGAGTTTGAACGCCACACTCTGCCCCAAGGCACGGCGCTCAGCTACACCGACGGACAAAAAATCGTCAAGGGGGCGATGGTGGCTTCCTGGGACCCGTACACTATCCCGATCATCACCGAAGCCAAGGGTAAGGTGTCGTTTGAAGATTTGATCGAAGACACCACCTATCGACGGGAAGAAAACCCGGTGACCGGGGTGGTCGAGCGTGTGGTGGTCGAACACAAACAGGAATATCATCCGCAAATCATCATTAAAGACGAACAGGGCGAGGTGGTGGGCATTTATTCTATCCCTACCGGCGCGCACATTTTAGTCAATGACAAGGACACGGTGGGGGCCGGCGAACTGATCGCCAAGATCCCGCGGGGGGCCAGCAAGACCCGCGACATCACCGGCGGTTTGCCGCGCGTGGCTGAGCTGTTTGAAGCCCGCCGTCCCAAAGATCCGGCGGTCATTTCCGAAATTGACGGCATCACCGAATTCGGCGAAGACAAAAAAGGCCTGCGCACCATCATCGTGCGTTCCAGCACCGGCATGGCCAAGGAATACGTCATCCCGCACGGCAAGCATCCGAATGTGTATAAAGGCGACCATGTGTTTGCCGGCCAGCAGTTGACCGACGGACCTGTGGTCCCGCATGACATTTTGCGCGTCAGCGGCGATAAGGCCCTGCAGGAATATTTGCTCAACGAGGTGCAGGAGGTCTACCGTTTGCAAGGCGTGCGCATCAACGACAAACATATTGAAATCATCATCGCCCAGATGCTCAAAAAAGTGCGCATTGATGATGCCGGCGACACCGACTTTTTGGTGGGCGACCAGGTGGACCGGGCCGCTTTTAAGAAATCCAATGAGGCGGTTTTAAAGAAAAAAGGCAAACCGGCCCAGGCCACACCCCTGTTGCTGGGAATCACCAAAGTCTCTTTAACTACAGATAGTTTCATCTCTGCGGCGAGCTTCCAAGAGACAACAAGAGTGTTGACAGAAGCAGCGGCCTCCGGTAAAATTGACCTTTTACGTGGGCTTAAAGAAAACGTCATTGTGGGCCATTTGATCCCTGCAGGCACGGGAATGGCTGAATATGCCAATGTGGAAGTGGTAAAATATGCCAACGATATCCCAGCTCATCCGGCACCGTCGGAAGCTCAAAATCAAGCGCAGTAAATCGCCGGCCTTAACCGGATGTCCGCAGCGTCGGGGGGTTTGCCTGCAAGTCAAAACCATGACGCCCAAAAAACCGAATTCGGCCTTGCGGAAGATTTCCCGCGTGCGTTTGTCGAATAAGATTGAAGTTACTTCCTACATTCCGGGAGAGGGACACAATTTGCAAGAGCACTCGATTGTTCTGGTGCGCGGCGGGCGCGTGAAGGATTTGCCCGGTGTGCGTTACCACATCGTGCGCGGCACCCTAGACACCTCCGGGGTCGCCAACAGAAAAAAATCCCGTTCCAAGTATGGGGCCAAAAGAGGAAAAAAATGAGACGTCGCAGGGCAGAAAAAAGAAAGATCGTTCCCGATCCAAAATTCAACAGTGATTTGGTTTCCCGCTTTGTGTCGATTGTCATGATCGAAGGCAAGAAGACCGTTGCCGAAAATATTGTGTACCGCGCCCTGGATATTTTGAAGGAAAAAACCAGTGAAGAAAATCCAGCCAAGGCCTTGAGCAAGGCCATCGACAATGTGCGGCCGCGGTTGGAAGTCAAAAGCCGCCGGGTTGGCGGTGCGACCTATCAGGTCCCTACCGATGTGGTCCCGGCCCGCGGGGTTTCCTTGGCCATGCGCTGGATCAGGGATTACGCCCGCAATAAAAAGGGCAAACCGATGGAAGTGAAATTGGGCGAGGAGCTCGTCGCCGCCTACAAAAGTGAAGGGCAAGCAATCAAGAAACGTGATGAGACGCACAAGATGGCCGAAGCCAACCGCGCCTTTTCCCACCTTAGATGGTAACTATGTCTTCTTCCAATACAATCACCCTTAGCATGTTTCGGAACATTGGCATCATCGCGCACATCGATGCCGGAAAGACCACCACCACGGAACGCATTTTATATTACACCGGCACCATCCATAAAATGGGCAACATCGACGACGGCAACACCACCATGGACTGGATGCCCCAGGAGCAAGAGCGCGGCATCACCATCACCGCCGCCGCCACCACCTGTTTTTGGAGAGACCACCGCATCAATATCATCGACACCCCTGGGCACGTGGATTTCACCATTGAAGTGGAGCGTTCATTAAAGGTGCTCGACGGTGCAGTCATTGTTCTGTGTGCCTGCTCCGGCGTGCAACCGCAAACCGAGACCGTGTACCGCCAAGCCGATAAATACCATGTTCCCCGCATTGCTTTCGTTAATAAAATCGACCGGTTAGGGGCGGATTTCGACCGCGTCATCGGTGAGATGCGTGACCGTTTCGGTTCGAATGCCGCTGCCATTGTTTACAACGACGGGGCGGAAGACAATTTCAAGGGTTTGATAGACATCATCAACAACCAGTACATTCAATACCACGACAAGGATGGAATGGAATTTGAGCGCCTGCCCTTGCCGCCAGAATTTCAAGCAAAGACTGACGAATACCGCCATGAGCTGATCGAGCGATTGTCGGAAGTGGACGATGAATTGATGGAGCTTTTTATCAATGGCAAGCAGCCGAGCAAGGAACAGCTGATGGCGGCGATCCGCCGCACCGTCATTGATTCCAAATTTATTCCCGTTTTGACCGGCACGTCGCTGCGCAACAGAGGCGTGCAGCTGTTGCTGGATGCCATCATCGATTTTCTGCCTTCCCCATTGGACATTCCACCGATGAAGGCCTACAACCCCGACAATAAAGAAGAGACCATTCAGCTGAAAGCCGATGACAATGAACCTCCCATGGGGCTGGTTTTTAAAATTGCTTCCGATAAATATGTCGGCAAAATTTTCTTCACCCGTATCTATTCCGGAAAATTTATCCCCGGTAAGAATTACTTGAATTCTTCCAACGGCAAGTTGGAGAAGATCGCCAAGATTGTGATCATGCATTCCAACAAACAGGAAATCATCACTTCGGCATCCGCCGGTGAGATCGTGGCTTTTGTGGGCCTCAAAGAAAGCAAAAGCGGAGAGACCCTGTGTTCTGAAGAAAAACCCGCGGTGTTGGAAGGTTTAAAACCCCCGGAAGCTGTGGTGTCCTTGGCCATTGAACCGAAATCCAAAGCCGACCAGGACAAGATGGGAACGGTGTTGCGCCGCTTCCTTGACGAAGATCCCTCGCTGCGCGTAAAATTTGATCATGAGACCTCCCAGACCATTATTTCTGGTATGGGCGAATTGCATTTGGAAATCATTGTGGACCGCATGAAGCGCGAAAATAATTTGGATGTCAGCGTGGGCCGCCCGGAAGTCGCCTATAAAGAAGCCATCACCAAGAAAGTCACCGGCGTGGTTGGAAAATATGTGCAGCAGAGCGGCGGCCGCGGCAAGTACGGCCACGTCGTCATTGATGTTGAACCGGGGGAGCCCGGTTCCGGTTTGGTCTTCGTCGACAAAATCAAAGGCGGGGCCATCCCCAGGGAATTTATCAAACCCGCCAAGGAAGGCATTGAAGTCGGCGCCCAAAACGGCGTCAAGGCCGGTTACCCAGTCTCGGATTTTATTGTGACCTTAGTCGATGGCTCTTATCATGATGTGGACTCGGACGAAATTTCTTTCCATTTAGCAGGAAAATATGCTATAAAAGAAGCCCTGCACAAGGCCGGTTCGGTGTTTATGGAGCCGATCATGTCGTTGGAAATCGTGGTGCCGGAAGATTACATGGGCTCAGTCATCGGGGACCTGAACACCCGACGGGCCAAAATCACTGAACTCGGCAACCGGGGGAAATTGAAGACCGCCCGCGCTGATGTTCCTTTGGCCGAAATGTTCAGCTACGCGAATGCGCTGCGGTCCCTTTCTCAAGGGCGCGCAACATTCACTATGGAGCCGTCATACTACGCGCAGGTTCCTAACAGTATTGCCCAAAAGATCATCGGTGATCGGCAAGACCCAGAAGGCGGTGGGTCTGTTGCTAAAGTCTGATAGATCTATTTTAATTTGACACATATTATACAACTCACTGAACGGAGGGTTTCGCAATGGCTAAAGAAAAATTTAATCGTAATAAACCGCATTTAAACATTGGCACCATCGGCCACGTCGACCATGGTAAGACAACCCTGTCCGCGGCCATCACCACCGTTTTGTCCCAAAAAGGTCTGGCCCAGGCCCGCGCCTATGACACCATCGACAATGCACCGGAAGAAAAGGAACGCGGCGTTACCATCAACATTTCGCACATCGAGTACGAGACTGAGGCCCGCCACTACGCGCACATTGACTGTCCCGGTCACGCGGACTATATCAAAAACATGATCACCGGCGCCGCACAAATGGACGGCGCCATTTTAGTTGTCTCCGCCACCGACGGTCCCATGCCGCAGACCCGCGAGCACATTTTGCTGGCCCGCCAAGTGAACGTGCCCCGGATCGTGGTGTTCTTGAACAAATGCGACCAGGTGCAGGACGCGGAATTGCTGGATTTAGTGGAATTGGAAGTCCGCGACTTACTCACCAAATACAAATTCGACGGCGAAAAGACCCCCATCATTAAGGGAAGCGCGCTGGATGCTTTAAATAACCCCAAAGATTTCGAAGGCAAAGCCAAACCGATTTTGGAATTAATGGCAGCGGTGGACGCCTTTATCCCCCAGCCTGTGCGGGAGTTGGACAAACCCTTTATCATGGCGGTGGAAGACGTGTTTTCGATTTCCGGACGCGGCACGGTTGCCACCGGACGCATCGAACGCGGCAAAGTGAAGGTCAACGACGAGGTCCACCTCATTGGCCTGCGCCCGGACATCAAGGCTGTGGTAGTCACCGGTGTGGAAATGTTCCGTAAAGAGTTGGAAGACGGCCAGGCCGGCGACAACGTGGGGCTGCTGCTGCGCGGCATTAATAAAGAAGACATCGAACGCGGCATGGTGCTGGCGGCCAAAGGATCCATCACCCCGCACACTAAATTTAAAGCCAGCGTGTACATTTTGACCAAGGAAGAGGGCGGACGTCATACCCCGTTTTTTAAGGGCTACCGTCCGCAGTTTTATTTCCGCACCACCGACGTGACCGGGGCAGCAGAGTTACCGGCCGGGGTGGAGATGTGCATGCCCGGTGACAACGTGCAGCTGACCGTGGAACTCATCACCCCCGTCGCCATGGAGAAGGAATTGCGGTTCGCCATCCGCGAAGGCGGCCGCACCGTGGGTGCCGGTGTTATCTCAGAAGTTCTCAAATAAAGGACGTAGAGACAACGTGCAAAAAATTCGTATAAAACTCAAAGCGTTCGACCACCGGTTGATTGACCAATCAACCCAGGAGATTGTGGACACGGCCATACGCACCGGCGCCCAGGTCCTGGGGCCGGTCCCGCTACCGACGAAAAAAGAACTTTACACAGTGCTGCGTTCGCCGGTCATCGACAAGAAGAGCCGTGAGCAATTCCAGTTGGCGACGCATAAACGGCTGATTGATCTGGTGAACCCAACGTCCAAGACCGTGGAAGCCCTGCGCAAACTCAATTTGCCTGCCGGCGTGGATGTCGAGATTAAACAGTAGTACGGGAGAGGTCACATGATTCTCGGTTTAATGGGAAAAAAATTGGGTATGACCCAAATTTTCGATAATGAGGGCAATACCATCCCGGTCACGTTGGTTGAGGCGGGCCCGTGCACGATTTTGAGCCTGAAGGACAAGCCTAAGACCAAGGTGGTGTTGGGATATTTGCCGGTCAAGGAAAGCCGTTTGCAAAAACCGGTCTTAGGGTTTTTGAAGAAAAGCGGCGCAGGCCCAGTTAAGCACATTAAGGAGTTTGCTTCTTCGGACAATAAAGATTATAAGATAGGCCAGGAAATCAAGGCCGATTTTTTTCAGCCGGGCGATTTTGTCGACGTCACCGGGACCTCGATCGGCAAAGGTTTCCAAGGCGGCATGGTGCGCTGGAATTGGAGCGGGGGTCCGGCGGCGCACGGGTCCATGCATCACCGCCGGGTGGGTTCCATCGGTTCCAGCTCCGACCCTTCGCGTGTGTACAAGGGCCAGCACATGCCGGGCCACATGGGGCATCAGACCACCACGGTGCAGAGCCTGCGGGTCATGCGCGTGGACATGGACAATAATTTGATTTTAGTCAAGGGCTGCGTGCCCGGGCATAAAAACGGCCTTCTCTATATTAACAAGTCCAAGAAGAAGGCGCACCGTTCTCTGGATGAGAAAAAAGAGCTGGTGGCTGTCAAACGCAATCCTATGAAGCAAAGCAAAGCCAAAGTGGGAGCTAAAAAGTAATGCCTGAATTAACAGTGCTCGACAGTCAAGGGAAAAAAGCCGATAGCATCAACCTGCCCAACGAGCAGTTCGGGGTGCATGTGCAGGGTGCGGTTATTCACCAAGCTCTGGTCATGTACAACGCCAATGAGCGTCAGGGGAACGCCTCCACCAAAGACCGTTCGGAGGTTTCCGGCGGGGGCAAGAAGCCATGGCGTCAAAAAGGCACCGGGCGGGCCCGGGCCGGCTCCTCCCGTTCACCGTTATGGAAAAAAGGCGGCATCGCGTTTGGACCGAGGCCGCGGGATTTTTCCTATGACGTGCCGCGCAAAGTCAAAATCGCTGCCTTGCGCGAGTCCTTGAATGCCAAATTTTTAAGCAATGAGTTGGTGTGTGTTGAAAAATTCGATGTCGCGTCGGGGAAAACCAAAGACTTCGCTGCCATGCTGGCGGGGTTGAAATTGCAAGGTCGCATCTTAGTCGTGCTCGAGGGCGCGGACAACAAAGTGATGTTGGCCAGCCGCAACATCCGGTTGCTCACCCTCGGCCGCGCCTCGGATGTCAATGCCAGGGACATTTTGAGCAATAAGAACATCTTAGTGACTAAACCTGCTTTGCAGCATTTACTGAAGAGAATCCAATGATTACCTGTTACGACATTTTAAAAGCTTTGGTGCGTACCGAAAAAGGGACTTCCCTGGAATCCCAGCGCAAATACACCTTCCGCGTTTCCGAGGACGCCACCAAAATCGACATCAAACGCGCGGTCGAAGAAATTTATAAAGTCAAAGTCCAGGACGTCAACACCACGGCCGTGCAAGGAAAATTAAAACGCGTCCGTTTCAAGGCCGGATACACGACCGGTTGGAAAAAGGCCATCGTCACTCTCAACGAGGGACAAAAGATCGAGGGGCGCTAGTTTAGCGAACACTTATGGGTATAAAACGTTTTAAACCAATCACCGGCGGTCTTCGACATGCAGCTTTGCCGGATTTTGCCGAAATCACCAAAGGCAAACCTGAAAAAGCTTTGCTGGTCCCTCTGAAAGGATCAGGCGGACGCAATAACTATGGCCGCAAAACCGCGCGCCATCGCGGCGCGGGCCATAAACGCATGTACAGATTGATTGATTTTAAGCGCGACCACATTGATGATCCGGCCACTGTCTTAGCCATCGAATATGACCCGAATCGCACCTGCCGCATTGCGTTAATCCAATACACGAGCAATCAAAACAAATCCTACATTTTAGCCCCGCTGGATTTAAAAGTGGGGGAGAGCATCATCAGCACCAATAACGGGGATGTCGAGATCAAAGCCGGCAACTGCATGCCGTTGCTGAAGATTCCGCTCGGCACCGCTGTTCACAACATTGAAATTAAGCCTGGCAAAGGGGGGCAAATGGTCCGTTCCGCCGGTGCTTCTGCGCAGCTCATTGCCCGCGAAGGCGAAGTGGCGCATGTGCGCCTGCCGTCTTCCGAGGTGCGTAAAGTTTCCGTCGATTGCCGTGCCACCATAGGACAACTGAGCAATGTGGAAAATGAAACCGTCCAAATCGGCAAGGCCGGACGCAACCGCTGGCTGGGGCGTAAACCCCAATCGCGCGGCGTGGTCATGAACCCGGTGGACCATCCGCACGGCGGCGGGGAAGGCAAAGCACCGCAGGGCAACCCGCATCCGGTGACGCCCTGGGGTAAACCGACCAAAGGATTTAAGACCCGTAAGAAGCGAAAATATTCTGATCACCTGATTGTTCGAAGAAGAGGAAAATAAACATGCCGCGTTCCATTAAAAAAGGTGCGTATGTTGAAGATTCATTGATGCGCCGGTTTGACAAAGCCGCTGCGGTGGCCCAGCGCCAGCCGATCAAAACCTGGTCGCGGCGTTCCACCATCATCCCCAATTTCGTGGGATACACATTTGCCGTTTATGACGGACGCAAGCATGTGCCGGTGTTTGTTACCGAGAACATGGTGGGACTCAAATTAGGGGACTTTGTGTCCACCCGCACGTTTAAAGCCCACGGCGGGGTAAAAGCCAAGAAAGCCATGCAGAAGAAATAGGGACCTATGATTGCCAAAGCTTCGGGAAAATATTTGCGGGTATCATCGATGAAAATGCGTCAGGTGATTGACGTGTTGCGCGGCAAGGACGTGCCGACCTCATCCGCCATTCTGGCCCAATTGCGCAAAGGTAGCGTGGACCACGTCAAAAAAGTTTTTGATTCAGCCGTCCAGAACGCCAAACAAAAAGGCCTGGCCGAGGACCAGCTGTATATTTCCCGCATCACGGCCAACCACGGCGGGTCCTGGAAGCGGTTCCGGGCGGCGTCATTCGGACGAGCCACACCGATTTTGCGACGCACAACACATTTGATCATTGAATTGGACACCAAGACAAACAAGAAAGTGTAAACGCCTGCCGCTCTCGGCGGCAGGCACCGTTATCACATATGCAATAGAATAAACGGGGGGACGCGTGGGACAGAAAGTTCATCCATTGGTTTTAAGGCTCGGATACACTAAAAACTGGCGCAGCTTGTGGTTTGCCGAACGCAAAGAGTATGCGAAGAACGTGCAGGAGGACAATCGGATCCGCCAGTACATCCGCAAGAAATTCGTGCAGGCCGCGGTGTCCATGATCGTCATCGAGCGATTGGCCGAACAAATCAAAGTCCGTATCCATACCGCCCGGCCAGGTGTCATCATCGGACGCCGGGGCGCGGACATTGACCGCTTACGGGCTGAGCTTAAAGACATCAGCAAGAAAGATATGGACAAGATCGTCGTCGACATCCAGGAGATCAAGAACCCTAATCTCGATGCCCAGTTGGTGGCCCAAGGCGTGGCTTTTCAGCTTGAGAAACGCGTGGCCTTTCGCCGCGCCATGAAGCGCGCCATTGAGCAGTCCCGCGCTTCCGGAGCCAAGGGCATCAAGATCCGTTGCGCCGGACGTTTAGGCGGCGCAGACATGGCCCGGTCCGAAAAATATTATGAAGGCAAAATCCCGCTGCAAACCTTGCGCGCCGACATTGATTTTGGATTTGCCGAGGCCCACACCACCTACGGTTTGCTGGGCGTCAAAGTCTGGATTTATAAGGGCGATGTCATTAAAGATCAGGAAGAAATAGAGGCCCAGGCCTTGGCCGCGCAAGCGGAAGCAGCGGCAACGGGCAACAGCCAGACCGTGCCGGCGGCTCCGCCAGAAAATTTGAGGTAATTGTATGTTGCTCATGCCCAAAAGAGTCAAGTACCGCAAAAGCCAAAAAGGAAAGTCCCGCGGCATTGCCGTTTCCGGGAGCCAGATGCATTTTGGCGAATACGGATTGAAAGCCATTGCCAATGGATTCTTACCGGCCCGGCAACTGGAAGCGTCCCGCGTGGTGGTCGCCCGCAAACTGCGCGGCACTGGAAAATTATGGATCAATGCCTTCCCGCATAAATCCATCACCAAAAAACCGGCGGAAACCCGCATGGGCAAAGGCAAAGGGGATTTGGACCATTGGGTGGCGGTGGTCCGGCGCGGCAAAGTCATTTTTGAACTGGGCGGTGTCCCGGAGGATTTCGCCAAACAGATTTTGCGTTTGGTGGCTTTTAAATTGTCCATCAAAACCAAATTCATCACCCGCGGGAGCCATTGAGTGAGGTTGCTATGAAGATCAAAGAATTTCAAACTATGTCTGATGAAGAATTGGCCGCCAAGGAAAAGCAACTCAAGAAAGATTTGTATGACTTGAATAACCAGCGCCACATGGGGCGGGTTGAAAAGCCGGCCAGTCTGCGCAATTTCCGACGGGACATTGCCCGAATTTTAACGCTCTTAAACGAAAGAAAGTCTGATGGAAACAAACGAAGCACCCAAGCGAAATAACCGCCGCCGTTTCATGACGGCGACCGTCGTCAGCGACAAAATGGACAAGACCCGCGTGGTGCAGGTGGTCATAGTCAACAAACACCATAAATACCATAAGGCGGTGCGCCATATCGTCAAATACAAAGCGCATGATGAGCAAAACGCCGCCAAGTCTGGAGATGTGGTGCGGATCATGGAAACCCGTCCTTTATCCAAGGACAAACGCTGGATCATCCGCGAAATCGTGGAATCCAAAGGTTAGGAATCGGCTATGATCCAGTTAAAAACAATTTTAGATGTGGCAGACAATACCGGCGCCCGCAAGGCTTCGCTCATCGGGGTCTTAAAAGCCAAAGGCAAGATGTGGGCCAAGATCGGCGACTTGGTGAAAGTCAACGTCAAAGAAAGCGCTCCCGACGCCGCCATCAAAAAAGGCAGCATGGCCAAAGGCATTATTGTGCGCACCAAAAAATCGATCCGCCGCCCGGACGGCACCTATGTGCGTTTTGATTCCAACGCGGTGGTCATCATCGACGATGCCGGCAACCCCAAAGGCACCCGTGTCTTTGGACCAGTGGCCCGCGAGCTGCGCAATATGGAGTATATGAAAATCATTTCGTTGGCCCCGGAGGTTGTGTAGGTATGTTACGCATACGCAAAGATGACCAGGTCATGGTCATGGTCGGCAAAGACAAAGGCAAGACCGGTAAAGTGGTCCGGGTCATGCCTAAACTGGCCAAGGCCGTGATTGAAAATATCAATGTGGTCAAAAAATCGGTCAAAAAAAGCGACACGTACCCCCAGGGGGGATACGTGGAATTGGAAAAACCCATTTCGTTGTCCAACTTGATGCTGGTGGATAAAAAGAGCAACAAACCCACCCGGTTTTTGACCCGGCTCTTGAAAGACGGCGGCAAGGTCCGCATTTCCAAAAAATCAGAGGAAACTTTATAAGCGAGGATATGAGCTGTGAAAGCAGAGAACGCGCGTTTACTGGAACGATACCGTAAAGAAGTGGTCCCTGAGATGACAAAGAAGTTCGGGATCAACAACCCCATGGCTGTGCCCCATATCGAGAAGGTGGTGGTCAACATGGGGGTGGGGGAAGCCATTTCAGATGTCAAGATTCTCGACCGGGCGGCCCAGGACCTGGCCACGATCACCGGCCAAAAACCAACGGTGCGCCGGGCCAAGAAGGCCATCTCAAATTTCAAGTTGCGCGAAAATCTGCCGGTCGGCTGCAAAGTGACGTTACGCCGTACCCGCATGTATGAGTTCATTGACCGTCTGGTCAATGTCACTTTGCCCCGCATCCGTGACTTTAACGGGGTTTCCGTCAAGGCGTTTGACCGCGAAGGCAACTATACCTTAGGCATTACCGACCAGGGTATTTTTCCGGAAATCGATGCCAGCGCCCGCGACCACCGCATCCAGGGCATGGACATCACTTTTGTCATCCGCGGCGGCAACCAGGAAAGAAATTTAGAGTTATTGCGGCTCTTAGGGATGCCGTTTACAAAAGGAAATTAAACACGTATGGCCAAAAAAGCCTTAGTCAATAAATCAAAAGAAATCCCGAAGTTTAGCGTGCGTCAGCACAACCGCTGTGGTTTATGCGGCCGGCCGCGCGGGTATTTGCGCCGGTTCGGGATTTGCCGGATTTGTTTCAGGGAATTGGCCTGGAAGGGCGAAGTCCCGGGAATCAAGAAAGCGAGCTGGTAATGTCTGTTTCCGATCCAATTGCCGACACATTGACCGTTATCCGTAATGCCATGCAGGCCCGCAAGGAAACGGTGGAATTTCCTGCGTCCAAACTTTTGGAGCGTATGGTCAATATTTTTAAGAACGATGGGTATGTGGAGGATTGTCGGCTGCTCAAAAATGAGAAGCAGGGCATTTTGAAAGTGTATTTAAGATATGAGAACAATAAACCCGCCATCATGGGCATCAAGCGCATCTCCCGTCCCGGATTGCGGGTATACGCAGATAATCGTCACATCCCCAGAGTTTTAAACGGGCTGGGGACAGCGGTTTTATCGACATCCAAAGGCATCATCGACAACCGCGAAGCCCGAAAACTTAAAATCGGCGGCGAGGTTCTCTGTTACATTTGGTAAACCTAGAATAATCGGGATAAGAACATGTCACGTATTGCCAAAACACCGGTCGAAGTTCCTAAAAACGTCAAGATTGCCATCGAGAAAAGCAGAATCAACGTCGAGGGCCCCAAAGGTAAATTGTTCTTAAATTTGCCGGCCCACATTGCCCTGGACCATAAGGATGGTAAGATTTTCATCAACCGTTTAAATGACTCCAAGCAAGCCAGGTCCAACCACGGCACCACCAAACGCCTGATTGTGAATATGTGCGAGGGTGTTACCAACGGTCACCGCCGGGACTTGGAAATCCAGGGGGTTGGTTTCCGGGCCGCGGTGCAAGGGACCAAATTGGTCATCAATTTGGGTTATTCGCATCCGGTGGAATATGAGTTCCCCAAGGATGTTAAAGTCACTGCGGCCAAACCCACCGAAATTGCCATCGAAGGGGTGGACAAGTCCTTGGTGGGATTGGTGGCCGCTAAAATTCGGGACTTCAAACCACCGGAACCTTACAAAGGCAAAGGCATCCGTTACGTCGGCGAAATCGTTCGACGCAAACAGGGCAAGCAGGTGACCAAATGATTTCCATCAAAGAACATAGAAGGTCTTTTCGTCATCAACGCATCCGTAAGGGCATGGCGGGTAATGCAGAGCGTCCTCGTTTGTGCCTGCACCGCAGTATAAATAATTTGAATGCTCAAATCATCGACGATGTTTCCGGAAAGATCATTTTAGGCAAGTCGACCTTGGCCAAAGATGTTCGTGCCAAAATCAAAACCGGCGGCAATGTCCAGGCCGCGGCGATCTTGGGAGAGGCCGTTGCTTCCGAGGCCAAGAAAAAAGGAATCTTGAAAGTGTGTTTTGACCGCGGCGGGTATTTGTACCACGGCCGGATCAAAGCCTTCGCGGATGCCGCGCGTAAAGCCGGACTGGAGTTTTAAAGGAGATCATGAAAGACCCGAAAAAAAACGAAGAGGAAGAGGAAAAGGTAGTCAAAAACGCGGCCCAGGCCGAGCAAATCCTTGAAGAGGAATTAGCTCCCGTGCCGGCGCCGGAGGAACCTGTTGCGGCTGCTGAGGCACCGTCCGCCGGGGTGCCTGCGCCAGCTCCTGGTGCAGCTCCAGCAGCTACCGGAGGAGCGCCTCATCGAGACCAAAGACGGCGTGGCCCTAAAGGTGAACGACGCCCTTCTTTTAAAAAATCGTCGCTGACTGACAGCGGTTTAATTGAAAAAGTAGTGGCCATCAATCGCGTTGCCAAAACCACCAAAGGCGGGACCCGCCTGGCGTTTTCAGCCCTGGTTGTCGTTGGTGACGGCAAAGGTAAAGTGGGTTATGGCTTAGGCAAGGCCGGCGAAGTGGCCACCGCCATTAAAAAAGGGCTCAATGCGGCCAAGAAAGGCATGATCGTGATCCCTCGCAAGGGCACCACCATCACGCATGAGATTTTAGGGCAATGCGGTTCGGCCGCGGTCTTGCTAAAACCCGCCTCGGAAGGTACCGGCGTCATCGCCGCGGGCGCGGTGCGGGCAGTCTGTGACGGAGCCGGCATTTCTAACATTTTGACCAAATGCCACCGTTCCAACAATCCCATCAATGTGGTCAAGGCCACGTTCGATGGATTGTCCCGTTTAAAAGTGGCGAGAGAGAATCAATATGCAAATCCATCAAATACCATCGCCTGAAGGCTCTCATAAACGCAAGAAGATCGTGGGACGGGGCCGCGGCACCGGTCACGGCAAGCGCAGCGGGCGTGGCCAAACCGGCCAGAATTCCCGTTCCGGGCGCGGGGTGCTCTTAGGGTACGAGGGCGGGCAGGCGTCCTTGATCCGCCGTTTGCCCAAAGTGGGTTTTAACAGCAAATGGCCCAAGAATTTTCAACTCGTTTGCATTGCCGCGCTGGGGGCGTTTAAAGACGGGGACACGGTGAATCCGCAGTCCTTAAAAGCTGCTCATCTTATTCAAAGCGCCCAACGGCCGGTAAAAATTTTAAGCGACGGTGACATCAAGAAAAAGTTGACCGTGCAGGCGCACCGCTTTTCCAAGACCGCCCAGGAGAAAATTGTTAAAGCGGGCGGCAAAGCCCAGGTGATATGATTTCCCAATTCATCAAAGGTTTGACGAATTGCTTTAAGATTTTAGAGTTGCGCAATAAAATTTTGTTCACCTTGGGGATTTTGGCGGTGTACCGCCTGGGCTGTTATATCCCCACGCCAGGCATCAACGGCGCAGCTTTAAATGAGTTCTTTCAGAGAATGGATGCCACCACCGGTGGAGGCAATGTGTTTAGCATCATGAATATGTTCTCCGGCGGGGCCTTAGGCAAGTTGACCATCATGTCGCTGGGCGTCATGCCCTACATTTCCAGCTCGATCATCATGCAGCTGTTGACCGCGGTCATTCCGGCGCTGGAAAAATTGTCCAAAGAGGGGCAGGCGGGTCATAAAAAGATCAACCAGTTCACCCGCTACGGCACGGTGCTTCTGGCCGCCATCCAGGGTTTTTTCATCGCCCTGTGGCTGGAAAGCCCTTCGACTTTTGGTGGCTTGCAAATTGTTAATGACCCTGGCTGGGGTTTTCGTTTGACCACCATGGTGACGCTCACGGCCGGCACCATATTTTTGATGTGGCTGGGTGAGCGCATTCAGGAGCGCGGCATCGGCAACGGCGTATCGCTGATTATCACCGCCGGCATTTTATCATCGGCACCGACGGCATTTCATTATTTGCAGCTGTTGCTAAACCCCCAGAGCGGGGCAGGGCAGTTGCAGCCCATTGCCCTGGTGCTCATGACGTTCTTTCTCATTTCGGTGATTTTGGGGACCACCCTGATTTCGCAAGGTCAGCGCCGTATTCCGGTGCAATATGCGCGGCGGGTCACTGGCAATCCGGTGGGCGGGCAGTCGGCATTCATTCCGCTGAAAGTGGACACGGCCGGGATCATTGCCATTATTTTTGCGCAATCCATCATTTTGTTTCCGGTGACGATCGCCAGTTTTTTGCCGCCGGACAACCCCTTGCACCATTCTCTGAGTTGGATCACCCGCGGGCACATTTCGTATTACGTTGTCTACGCTTTTTTGATTGTGTTTTTCTGCTATTTTTATACGGCGATTGTGTTTAACCCCACGGATGTTGCCGATAATTTAAAGAAGCATGACGGGTTTGTTCCGGGAATACGCCCAGGCAAAGAAACCGCCGATTATTTGGATTTTGTTTTGACCCGCATCACTTTGGTTGGTTCTTTATTTATTTGTACCATTGCGGTCATGCCGGATTGGATCATGGCCTCGTTTAAAGTGCCGTACCTCGTGGCTTCGTTTTTTGGCGGCACCGGGGTGCTGATTACCGTCGGGGTCATGCTCGACACCATGAAGCAAGTCGAGTCGCACCTGCAAATGCACCATTACGAAGGCTTCATGAAGACGGGGCATTTGCGAGGCCGGCGGGCATGAGGATTGTTTTGCTGGGACCGCCGGGGGCGGGCAAAGGTTCTCTGGCAGGGTTGATTAAAGAAATGCAAAGCATTGCGCATGTGTCCACCGGAGACATGCTGCGGGAAGAAATGAAAAAGGGCACACCGCTGGGCCAGGAAATCAAAGGCCTGATTGACAAAGGGGCCCTAGTTCCCGACGAGGTGGTCACCCGCTTGGTCGAACAGAGGGTCAAAACTGATCCCCAGCTCGTCCAAGGGTACATGCTGGATGGTTTTCCGCGCACCGTGCAGCAGGCGCGGGACTTGGATCTTATTCTCAAGAAAGCCGGGCAGCCGCTCGATTTCGCGCTGAATATGGAAACCCAGCTGGCCACCATCCTCAAACGTTTGGCTGGACGCCGGGTGTGCAAGAAATGCGGGGCACTTTACCACGTGGACAGTAAACCGCCCAAGGCCCCGGGCGTATGCGACGTGTGCCGCGGGCCGCTGTTTCAGCGGACGGATGACAACGAAGAGACCATCCGCAAGCGCATGGCAATTTATCGGGAGAGCACCCAGCCGATTGTGGAGTATTACGCGCGCAGCGGACGGCTGAAGGCAATCAGCGGCGATAAAGAAACAGAAGATGTCCGGGATGAGCTGGTGAAGATTCTCAATGACGCCAAGAAACCAAATCAGGATCAAAAGCCTGGCCGAAGTTGACATTTTGCGCAAAGCTGGTAAGATTCTGTCTTCCATAATTTCGGAATTAAAGAGCTCTTTAACAATTGGAATGACCACGAAAGACGTTGACCTCAAAGCCGAGGCCATCATCAAGAAACACCATGTGCTCTCGGCCTTTAAAGGGTACCGCGGTTTTCCCGGCAATGCCTGCATCTCCGTCAATGAAGGGGTGGTGCATGGCATCGGCAATGGGCGCCGGATCAAGGCCGGCGACATTGTGAGTCTAGACGTCGGGATCATCTACGATGATTATTATTCCGACACCGCCGTGACGGTGCCGGTGGGCGAGGTGGCTCCGGAAGTAAAGCGGTTGCTGCAGGTGGGGGAAGCTTCACTGCACAAAGGCATTGCACAGGCCAAGCCCGGCAACCATCTTTCCGATATTTCGTACGCGGTGCAAAGTTACGTCGAGCTGCATGGGTTTTCGGTGGTGCGGGATTTTGTGGGTCACGGCATCGGCAGGCAATTGCACGAAGACCCTGAAATTCCCAACTATGGGGTTCCGGGGCAGGGTCCGGTGCTGGAGGTGGGCATGGTGTTTGCGATTGAGCCGATGGTGAATATGGGTTCGCACCGCACCAAAGTTTTAAGCGACGGGTGGACCGTGGTCACCGAAGACGGTAAACCCTCGGCCCATTTCGAGCATTGCGTGGTGGTCACCCAAAATGGACCGGAAATTTTAACTGGGTAACGAGCGTCAAGTTTTCAGCGAGGCCGCTGAAAGTTCGACGTACATTCGGCCGGACAACGTGACGTTCGCCCTGACGATCAATTTGCTTTATGCCACTTCTAGGCATAATGACGCAAATGGGTTGTCAAAACGGGCTCCGTAAGTTGTGGCCTCATTGATATGGCTAAAGAGGACTTAATTGAAGTCGAAGGGACCGTCGAGGAAGCATTGCCCAATGCGATGTTTAGGGTGGTGTTGGAGAACAACCATAAGGTATTAGCGCATGTGTCCGGCAAAATCCGAATGAATTTCATCCGCATTTTGCCGGGCGATAAAGTCAAAGTTGAATTGTCGCCCTACGACTTAAGCCGCGGCAGGATCACGTTCCGGCTGAAATAACACAAAGGTGTCCATGTCATGAAAGTCAAATCGTCGGTCAAGAGAATTTGCGGCAACTGCAAGGTCATCCGCCGCAAGCGGGTGGTGCGGGTCATTTGCACCAATCCCAAACATAAACAAAGGCAAGGATAATTATGCCCAGAATTTTAGGTATCGATTTACCCAAAGACAAGCGCATCGAGGCCGCGCTTCCCTATATATATGGGGTCGGCCTGACCCGTTCGCGCCTGATTTTGGCCCAGGCGCAGATTAGTGTGAACAAGCGCGCTAAAGATTTGACCGAGGAAGAGATTTCGCGCATCACCAGCATTTTGCAGAAAAGCTATGTCACCGAAGGGGATTTGCGCCGGGAAACCAATGACAACATCCGTCGCCATATGGAAATGGGTTCCTACCGCGGGCTTCGCCACCGCAAAGGTTTGCCGGTGCGCGGCCAACGGACCAAAACCAATGCCCGCACCCGCAAAGGGAAAAAACCGGTGGTGGGGCATATCATTAAAAAAGAAGAACCTAAAAAGTAAGGATGTGAACGGCCATGGCCACAAAACCTGAACCATCACAACAACAGGTCGTCAAGAAAGCGGTGAAAGCCAAGAAGAAGTCACTCAAAGGCATCACCTCAGGGATTGTCACCATCCAGGCCTCTTTTAATAATACCATCATCACCATTGCCGACCGCCAGGGTGCCTGCATTGTGTGGGCCACGCCGGGTCTGGTGGGTTTTCACGGGTCCAAAAAATCCACCCCGTTTGCCGCCCAAGTGGCAGCCACAGACGCCGCCCGCCGGGCCAAGGAAATGGGATTGCTCAGCGTCGATGTGTTGGTCAAAGGGCCGGGTTCTGGTCGGGAATCGGCCATCCGCGCGCTGGTGGCTGCAGGTTTGAATGTGACTTCCATTAAAGACGTGACGCCGATCCCGCACAACGGGTGCCGTTCACGCAAGAAAAGAAGGGTGTAAATTATATGGGCCGTGATCTAGGACCGGACTGCCGGATGTGCCGCCGCGAAGGCGAGAAACTTTTTCTTAAAGGCCTGCGCTGCTATTCGCACAAATGCGCTGTTGCCCGTCGGGAATATGCCCCGGGCCAGCACGGCTTAAAGAAGGCGAAACTCTCCAACTTCGGCATCCAGCTGCGCGAGAAACAAAAAGTGAAGCGCATTTACGGCATGCTGGAACGCCAGTTCCGCAATTATTTCTTGAAGGCGGCGGGCACCAAGGGTGTCACCGGGCATTTGCTGCTGCAATATTTGGAGCGCCGTTTGGACAGTGTGCTTTTTAATGCCGGATTTGCCAAATCCCGCGATGACGGACGGCAAATCGCCAGCCACAACCATGTGTCGATCAATGGCCGCCGGGTAAATATCAGCTCCTGCCTGGTCAAACCCAACGACGTCATTGAAATCAAGACCGACGCCAAGACCACCAATGCGATCAAAAACAACGTGGAAGTCACCAAAGAACGCAAAATCCCAGCGTGGCTAGCGGTCGAACCAGGGAATTTAAAAATTAAAGTCGTGCGTCTACCAATGCGCGAGGACGTCAGCTTCGGCGTTAACGAGCAATTGATTGTAGAGCTATATTCTAGGTAATTTGAAATAATGTTGTTGTCTTCGACACAATCAGGAACTTTTTGGCAAGGTTTGCGAGGGATTACGTCGCGAGAATTCATATAAAAAATTTTACTATAAAATTCTCGAGACGTAAACCGAAGCCAACGCCAAAAATGTTCCGTGTCGAAGGCAACAACATTATTTCAATACGGATTTAAACAAGCGACACAATTTTGTGGTCGCATTAGGAGGATACGAACATGGGAGTAAAATGGCGCGATTTTCAAATGCCAAAACGTTTAGATTGCGACGAATCCAATTACACCGCCACGTTTGGCAAATTCATCGCCGAACCTTTTGAGCGCGGCTACGGCGTGACCCTGGGCAATTCCCTGCGCCGCATCCTACTCTCATCCATCGAGGGCAGCGCGGTCACGTCCGTTCGCATCGAAGGCGTGTCGCATGAGTTTGCCACCTTGAGCGGCATTCTGGAATCGGTGACGGAAATTGTTCTAAACGTCAAGGGCTTGATTGTGCGTTCGCATTCCAAGGCCCCCAAGACCGTGTATCTTAAAGCCAATAAAAAAGGCACCCTCACGGCCAAGGACATCATTGCCGATGAGGTCATTGAAGTTTTAAATCCCGAGCATCATTTGGCCACGCTCACCCAGGACATTCCGTTCAATATGGAACTGGAAATCTCCCGGGGCCGCGGCTATGTGCCGGCGGACCAGAACAAAAAAGAGGGAGCTCCGGTGGGCACCATTGCGGTGGATTCCATTTTTACACCGGTCATCAAAGTCAATTTCACCGTCGAGAACACCCGGGTCGGTCAGCGCACCGATTATGACCGCCTGCTTTTAGACATTTTCACCAACGGCGCCATCAACCCCAAGGAAGCTTTGCTTTACGGGGCCAATATTTTGCAGCGCCATTTGGACGTGTTTGTGGCGTACGGCCAGCTGCCGGAAGAAGAGGAACAGGAAGAGGAAATTTCCGCCGAAGAAGAGGCCCTGTACGCCAAACTGCGGCTGCCGATTTCGGAATTGGAACTCTCCGTGCGTTCTTCCAATTGCCTCAAGGACGCCAACATCAAAACTATAGGCGAGTTGGTCAAGCGCCAGGAACCTGAATTGCTGGAGTTTCGCAATTTCGGCAAGAAATCTTTAACCGAAATCACTGAACTTCTCAAAGCCATGGGTCTTTCTTTGGGAATGAAGGTTGATTGGAAAAAATTAAAAACAAAGTGATCCTAATCCTATGAGACATCGCCATTCCGGAAATCGTTTAAGCCGCAATCAGACTTTACGCAAAGCCACCTTGCGCGACTTGGCCAAAGCAACCCTCATTCAAGAGCGGATTTGCACCACCAGTGCCAA
>JAKFXC010000062.1 GCA_021731625.1 Candidatus Omnitrophota bacterium | reverse complement strand
TAGGGCCGTATACTCTTTTTTTGATTTTGGACTCATGTTACACCTCCTAAGGGAGAGTAACATTACTTATGAGGCATGGGTCGGCACCTTCAATAGATGCCGGTAACATTATTTATGAGGCAATGCGTTTGGCAAGAAAAATTGGCAAACCGTAGGTTTGTATGGCATACTTGCCCAATAACTACTGCGAACAGGATAAAACGGAGAACACAGTGAAAAACATGAAAAACGCTCTACTGACCTTATGTGTGGTAACCTTTGTGGTGACTGGCTTGAGTGCTGATGCCTGGGCCATGGGTAGGAAAAAAAAGGGCGGTAGTGGTGGCCCTAACCACCATTATTCTGGCCAACACACGGATTCTTCCAACTGGAATTCGGGTTCCGGATATCAGGGTTCTGGTTATCAAGGCCATCAAGGCCCAGAAAACCAACAAAACCAGAATCAGCAAAATGCCGGGCCAAGCAATGAATTTTGGGCCCCTCATACCAATTACTACGATGACACTCCGGGTGAAGAGTACGGCGAATTAACCAACTCTTGGAAAGACTCCAAATACCGGCCCCACACAGGCAATTATGTGCATAACCAGAGTGTGGCCGTGGTTCCCGAACCCATGACCATGGCCCTGCTTGGGGCTGGCTTGGGCGGTTTGCTACTCAGACGCCGGAAACGCTAAACTCCACGTTTATTGCAGCACCCGGCAGATCTGCCCTATGGCAATCCCGACGTAGGTTCCGACCATATTCCCCAAAATGGCCAACAAAAGGCCGACCGAAGCAAAACCTTTTTGGTAAATTTCCGCCACCATCGGGGCGGAGGCCACTCCCCCCACGTTGGCTTGCGAGGCCACGGCCGCTAAAAATAGCGGCGCCCGGAAGATGCGGGCGGCCAGCAGCAAAATCACCGCATGCACGCCTATGGTCAAAAAGCCCGCCCCAATGAGCACCAGCGCATTCCCCAAATTATGGATGCTGGCCTTGGCGCCGATCGCGGTCAGCACAAAATACAACAAGAAGTAGCCGACTTTAGTTGCGCCATAGGCCTCGATTTTTCTGAGTGGTGTCAACGATAAAAGAATGCCCAGGATCGAGACCAGAATGATGGTCCAGGCCGAACGGGTGATCACATCTTTGACGGTGGGAAGAAAAACACTCAAAGCCTTCGCCAAAAAACCTCCCGCGATGGCCAGAGCCAAAATACCCACCGTCGGGCCAATCGACATGCGGCGGGGTTTGCTGGCTTGGGCAGACATCTTGCGACCGATCTCATCCAGAACGGAGCGATCGGAGCGATTCCAACGGTCAAAGCGGTGCTGGTGATGCGCCACGATGACCAAAAACCCCATCCACACATAGGGCACCACCGTATCGACGATCACCATCGGTGAAAATACACTCTCCGGCGTGCCGAGCGCTTCCTTGACCGCGATCATATTGGCGCTGCCACCGGTCCACGACCCGGCCAAGGCCCCAAAACCCGACCAGTATTCCCCGCCGATCCAGGGTTTGAAAATCACAAACGCCGCAACCATGCCCAGGCCAATGCCTAAGCCTCCGGCAAAGAACATGAGCAGCGCCTTGTGCCCTAAACGAAAAATGGCTTTTATGTCGACGGTAACCAGTAAGATGAACAAACTCATGGGCAACAGGCTAGACGTGACCAGATCATACAGGCGGCTTTTAGGGTCCAAGACACCGCAGGTGGATGCCAGCATGGGCAAAAAATAAATCCAAAATATCGATGGGATGATATCAAAGTAGCGCTTGGTTTTAGGGTGAGATGCCACATATAAAATCGTGGTTTCAATGCACAGGAGAACTACGGCCAGGACCCAAACATTTTTAATCATATGTGTTCATGGCCGAATTCCGATGCCGGCTTTGCATTTGCTTAAATCATAGACCCCGCGGCGATTTAAAAACGGATGATCTTTTAAACCGTCCTTGATAAAAAAGGGCGTGTCCAGGTCAATAAAATCAAAACCTCCTAAACCCGCGGCCACCTGCGCCGCCGCAGTCATGGCCAGCGGAGATTCCATCATGCCGCCCATCATCAATTTGATGCCGCCGGCTTTGGCCCACCGAGCAATAGCCACCGCCTGCACGATGCCGGTTTTCATCAACTTAAGGTTAATGGCTCCGACGGCTTTTTCCTTGATGGCTTTGAAGGCTTGCGGCACACTCGAGACGCTCTCATCCGCACACACCAAAACTTTGGTGGAGCGGGTGACTCTTTTCAAGCCTTCCCAATCCGCCTTTGGCACCGGCTGTTCAATCAAGTCCACCTTAACCTGCGCCTTCGCCAGCATTTTTAAGAATTTCAGGGTGTCCTGCGCCGAATAGCCCTGATTGGCATCCAGAATGAGGGTTGAGTGTCGGACCACGGCGGCGACGGCTTGCACCCGCTTAAAATCCCGGTCCAAATCTTCGCCGATCTTGATTTTGAAGGCCCGAAAACCTTGGCGTTGCCATTGCCTGGCCCGGGCGGCACTCTCCTCGACCGAGCTAATAACAATGGTGATGTCCGTCGCCAAGCGCGTCGGGGTCTTCCCCCACAGCCGCCATAAAGGAATGCCCACATGCCGGGTCAGCGCGTCGAACAAGGCCATTTCCACCGCCGCTGCGGCGGCCTTATTATCTACGCACACTGCCTGCACCTGGCCGCAGAGTTCTAGATAATCCCCCAATTCTTGGCCAATCAAATGCCCGGCGGCAATTTTAAGATTGTGCAGGGTCTTGGCCACGGTCTCGCCGGTGATGTGGGTGGCCACCGCAGCTTCCCCGTAGCCGACGGTCCCGTCCGCCAAGGTTAGGGCCAGCAGCGCATTCTCGAGAATATCGTGCTGGCCGGTGGCAATGCGGAACGGCTGTATGAGCGGCGCCCGCAGCAGAGAAACCCGTGCTTCCTTAATGATCATCGGAGCTAAGATCCACCATTTTATTCAAACGTTTAAGGAGTGATCCTTTTTGAGATCCCTCCCCGAGGGACAAATCGGAAACCACCACGCGGTTAAGCACCCGAGGAACATCTTTGTCGGCCTTGCGTTCCCGGTAAGCCCAAATGGCATGGATGGCATAAGGACTTCCGTTAAACTCTCCGACGTAGAGCATAATGTGGCCTTTCATGGCCAGAAGTGTCGCCGCCGGCAGCGCCCCATGCAGCGCCGTTAGTTTCTCGCCGGCTTTTATTTTCATATCAAATTCGATCGAGGCCTTGCCAACCAAAGCCTGATTCTTGGAATCCCGCGGAAGGACGATGCCCACGGTACCAAACACCTCGTTAAGAAAAGCTGAGCAATCCTGCTGGCCGTACATGCCTCCCCAGCCGTAAGGTTTATCAAGCATGGCAAAGGCCTGGCGGAGAATAGCCTTGGGCGTGTAGGGAAGGAACCCTTCATGCACATCGGCCGGATTGAGGTAACCGGTGACAATCCGTAACTTCCCTTCCTTGTCTTTGGCAGGCATGCGGACCCGGCTGGTCCCGTCGGAACTAGCCACCAACGGCAAACGGCTGCCCATGCGCATAAACCCCGTACTCCGGATCATGGCCTCATCCAAAAAAAGGTCGGCCTTCGGCGCGGTAACGACCACAAAATTTTTAGCTTGGGCGAATTCCTTGACGATTTTGGTGTCGCCGACGGCGATGCGGTCGGCCTGTACCCACCCGTCGGAAAGAGCGGAAAAGACATAGTGCCATCGTTTGTCGGCGCTGGTGTGCACCACCGCCACCGGCGTGCCGACATCAAGGGTGCTGTTTTGCACCTGGTCAAAATCCACATCGCCGGGCGATTCAAATAAACCTTGATCGCTGGGAAAAAAACGGACATCCGCATATTCGACCACCAGGCCGTAACGCGGGGCCAATCCCAAAACCACGCCCGGCACATTCATATTCGCCCGGGCAGCGTCCAAGTACTCGGCATCAATGCTGCCGGCCGCGGAATAGTATGTCTTGGCTTTGAATTCGGCGATGATTTTGTCGAAACCCGAGACTAACGATTCGGTCTTAAAATCCGAGGTGAGGGCAAAAATATCTTTGGTCAACTGTAATTCACGGATGTGGGCATTCAAGGCCGCAAGCTGGGCGGCTGTCATAACCAATTGATCTGCATTGGGGTGGCGGCTGATCCAAAAACCGGCGGTATTCATGCGGGGGTCGGTGTTGGGAAGCTGGCTAGGCGCGGCATGAAAAATTTTCTCTTCCGAAGCCAAGACGGTCCCGGCACAAAAGACGAACCCTGCTATGGTCCAGATGATCAAGGTCATGGGGTAAAATGCAAAATCAAATTTCCTGCCAGGTTGTTATGCCACTGGCACCCGCAGGGGTGGACAACGTCTGCAAGGTCTCGTCGTAATGGATCGCTGCATTATTGCTGACGGTCACTGTTTTTCCAACCACTGAACCTAAGACATCATCATTATTGCCGATCAATATATCTGTTCCCGGGGCATAGATCGCCGCGGCCAACACCCCATTATTGTTAATGTTCATGCCGTTGTTCCCGGTGTACGTGCTGTAAATTTGAACATTTTTAGGCACGTTGCCAGAACTGGATATTGTCATATTATTGGACACGCTCAAGACCCCGTCAATAAAGAGTTGCAAGGTTGCGCCGGAAGCAACACTAATCGTTGTATTGTTGCTGGCTGTTACCGCCGTGGCACTGGTTAAATAAACCCGCACTGCTCCACCAGAAACATTTAACGTAGTATTATTCGACATGTTGATAGCAGAATATTTGTAATCTCCCGCCGTTAAGGTTTGCGAACCATTGTTGGGAATGGTCAGGGTCCCTCCACTGGATAGTCCCGTCAATGCCGATGGAACGACTACGTTAGGTAAAGGAACATTATTCGTATGACTGGTTGTACCGGTCACCAGCGCGTTATTTCCCAAATTCACTGTCCCGTTGACCCCGGTGCTGACATCCCCTCCAACGGTGGCATTGTTATTGATGATTATAGTCCCAGATGCGGTGCCATTCGTTCCCACGTCCCCGTTTGTGCTGCTATTGGCATTGCTGTAAGCCCCATTATTGGAATTATAGCTATCGACAAATGTATTATTGGAAAGAGTGACCTGAGTTTGGGCGAAAGCGGCGTAGGCAAACGGCGATTGAGCACCAACCGTGGCTTGCACCACGCGTTGAATGAGATTGCTGGCGCTTCGATTCGGACAGGATCCCGTTGAGGTTGCCGCGGTGTTGGCATTATTTAGCACCACATCATAATCGCATGAACCGGCTACGGACACTGCCAGGGTTTTGTTGCCTCCACCGCAGCTGGTGCAGGTCGAACAGGCCGTATTGGTCCCTTGCTGCACAAAACCTGCGCACTGATTATTTCTTATCTCCCATATCATGTTTTGAATTCCCGTTTCCGCTACCCAAAAAGCTTCCGCGGCAGTGGACATGCGTTTCGCTGCTTTGTTTTCAATCACGCTGCGCAATAAAATGCCGGCCGCCAACATCGTCAGCACCAAAATCAACAATAAAGTGATCACTATGGAGCCGTTTTTACTCATTTCGAAGCCTTACTTTCTCCGTTAAAGGAAAGGATATAATTTTATTAAATAATGATTTTTCTGATCTAATATCAATCTGCAATAAAGTACTGGAAAGCGTGAATTTTAAAAGGGCAATATTGGAAGCGATGTTGGTTTTCGTATTGACCGGATACTCCCTGACCAAATTGGTCCCCGACAAATAATACATAATTCCCGCGGCAGCCGGTGTGGTGAAGGTGATTTTATAGTTGTTAGCGCCGAGGGCAACGATGCTGTGGGTTGAGGACTGACGCACTTCCCTGACAATGCGTCCCATCGCATTTCTGGCCTGCTGCTGCACTTCAACCAGGGCATTGTCATTGGTGCGGACTGTGTTGCCTGTTGCCAAGACCCCGTAGGCCCCCAACAATATCACTGAAAATATCATTATGCACATCAAGGCTTCGATGAGCGTAAATCCAGGTTCTGCTGTAGGTTTTTGAGCAGGCAATTTCATCCGCTGATACTTGTTTTGAGCACACGGCTGCGGATGCGTCCGCGAAGATCATGCCAGTTAACCGTCACAGTAATGTCTACTGGATTGCTTCCCGAAGAACTGGCAGAAATGGATTCACTGTTTAAAGCAGTCAATCCCTTACTGGTCACCGTTGCCGCATTCCAATTCCAATGGCCATCGCTAATATCGGTGGCGATGCTGCCAAAGGAAGTGCCTCGCATATCCTCAAGCACAAATTCAGCATGGCTCACGGCCGTGGTCAAATTCCGACTGGCGTCATTGAGGGCGATGCTATGGTTGAAGGTCGTTAATATCAATGATAAGCAATAAGCAAGAATTGCGGCGGATAACAGTAACTCCGGGAGGGTAAATCCGGACTTGGCATTGGTGATTGGCATTAACATCATTCTACGCATATAGCGCGTGTCCACAATGAAGCTTTAGGAATATTTGCCTCCTTCCTATTTCAAGCTTACCATGAAAAGATCGACAGAAAACGCTTTCAGTAGGCCTCTTCAAAAAGCGTTTTTTTGTAGATTCGACATTGTATTTAACCGCCGGTGGTCTATACTTTTAATAGAGGGCTTTTGATATGCGTCATTATACCTTAAGTACACATAAAGCCCGCCATAGAAGACTGCGTCAAGCCTTTACCATGGCCGAGCTCCTAGTCGCCTCCTGCATCTTCCTGATCGCAGTTGTGGGTATCGTGTATTCTTACCTCAAATGCATGGAACTGGCCGAAATCGGCCGCAATGCCTCCCTCGCCGTCCAAGAAGTCCGCACCAAAATGGAGGAAATCAAAGCTGCCAACTTCAGCACTGTTTTGGCTACGTATAACAATACAACTTTTAATGTAAATAATCTCAACGGCAAGGGCGTCATTTACATCAATAATACCAACCCGGACTTGCTAGTGATCAAGGTGGTCTTTTGCTGGAAACAGCAAGGTGGCCGGCTGATCGGAGAAGACGCGGATTTGGACGGGGTCCTGGATGCTGGCGAAGACAAAAACGCCAACGGCCAGCTGGATTCCTATGTGCAAGTGGTGACTAATCTCTATGGCTGATCCTGTCAAACATAATGCTTTTTCGCTCACTGAAATGCTGGTAGTGCTGGCCATTTCTACGTTCGTGGTGATTGCCGTGTTCGGGCTTTTAAACAATGCCCGCTCCAGTTTTTTTAACCAGGATGCCGCCATTGATTTGCGCAACGGCATGCGCAATGCCGCTGAAAGAATGTCTCTGGAAATGCGGCAGACTGGGCACCAAGCCACGGTGGCGCAGTTTGCCATTTTAGCCGGCCAGGGCACCGGCGGGTCGGACATCATCCGATTTTCCATCCCCATTCTTTGTTCCGCCACCAGCACCTTGCTAGACGGGAACGGCAATCCTGCCTACTGGGGGGCTCCCCTGACCTGGGGGTGTGACGCGCACACCTGTATGGATGCCAATGCCAGTTGTGCGGCGCTGGAATATAAGTATGTGCAGTACGCCCTCAATGCCTCCAACCAACTGGAACGCAAAGTACTCGACGGCGCTTTGGCCACCGTCAACAACAGCACGACGATTATAGGCCAACACATCACCAATATGACGGCATCAGTAAACGGTTTTATCATCACCCTGACCTTGACCGGACAAAAAACATCAGCGGCCAACCGGGTGATCAGCGCCGTATACACCAATAAATTCTTGCTAAACAACACAGGCGGTTAATATGCGCAACTTATCGAACAATAAAAACGGCATCATCCTGGGGGTCGCGCTCCTGGTCATCTTGATCTTGATCATCTTATCCGTCGCTTTTGTGGCCCGGGCAGTGCATGAGAAAGCCATGGCCGACCGCGAAATCAGCGGAGCCCGCGCCTTGTACACGTCGGAGGCGGGAGGTCAAGCGGGTGTTGGCATGCTCGACACCTTGATCAATAACTATATGCTCAATACCGTCAACGCTGCCAACCCGTCGGTGGTTTCGTCCCACGCCGCCACCTACGTCGGCACCAACAACCCTTTAGGGTTCCTCATCGCCTACGTCAAAAATGCCGGTGTGGCCCAGCTGACCCTTTCAGGGGCCGAAGCCGTCTATACGGGATCGGCCACCGCCCTCGATGGAGGAAGCTTCACGTATACGATCCGCTTGAGTGCCAAAGGCAACCCTTCCAACGTGGCGGCAAATGTGTGGGATTTTCCTTATTACTATAAAATCCAAACCACCGGCACCAAAAGCAATCAGAGTCGCAAGTTCACCGTCTTGGGGGATTTTACAGTGCGGGTCCAGCGCGATAATTTTGCCCGCTATGCTCTTTTTACCAACACCCAAACCATGCCCAGCGGCAGCAATGTGTGGTTTACCAACCGGACCAACTTTTCAGGACCGTTATTTACCAACGGGCAGTTTAACTTCGCCTACAACCCCAGCGGAACATTTTACGATACCGTCAAGCAGGTCAATGCGAATGGCAAATTCTATAACGGCGGATCGCCGGTCAATTTGAATGCCAATGTCAATGGCACGCTGGACGTGCCCAGCTTTCAAATGGGATACAACCGTTCCCAGACGGGCATTGCCATGCCCAACACCACCCAGGAATCCGACATGGTCGCCCAAGCGACCGCCGGCAACACGTACGGCAGTGCCGGCATTTATGTCCCAACCAGCGGCCCCGCCATGGCCGGCGGCATTTACGTCAACGGCGACGCCTCCATGACCATGAGCGTCGACGGCAGTGACCGGGCAGTGTACACCATCACTCAGGGGGCCAGCACCAAGACCATTACCGTAGACGCGGCTAATAACCAGACTTTGGTGACCACGGGTGCGACGACGGACACCTACACCGGCAAGCCGGATGGCGTTGACGATGTGGGCACCATCATTTATGTCAACGGAAATTTAACCAGCTTGGGCGGCGCGGTCCAGAAAGATACCCAGGCGGTCATTGCCACGCACAATGACGTGGTCATCCAAAACAATATCCATTACTCGCAATACACGCCCTCCTCCGGGACAGTGGGGCAACCCGGATATGTACCTCCGTCGGCCGAGGGATATGGCAACCTTTTAGGCGTGATGAGCTGGGCCGGCAATATCCGTATCGGCACCTCGGCCCCGAATGACGTGAATGTCCATGCGACACTCATGGCCCAGCAAGGTATCGTGACTGTGGACAATTATAATAGCGGCAGCCCCCGGGGCAATGCGACATTGTTGGGCGGGGTCATTAGCAATAACTACGGCGCCTTTGGCACCGTCAGTGGTGGCACCGGCACGCCCTTAACCGGCTATGGCCGCAATTTCACCTACGACACGCGCATGGAAACTCAATACACCCCCCCCTATTTTCCGACGATGAACACGTTTATCGCGTTCACCAATGACATCAATGACAAGAAATTCTGGCAAACCGGAGGATTCTAATGAACAAAAACATGTTGCTGGCGGGCCTGGGAACATTGGTTGTGGTGCTTCTCCTTTATATGATGACGAAACCCAAGACGGAGACTCCGCTAGTGGCTCCGGCGTCACCATCCGCCCAGTCGGCCACGCCTTCTCCGGAATCCCAACCGTACATCCGGGTTGAACAAATCCCGTTGGCGGCGGGAAATCAAAATAACCAGACCCGCGACTCACAACCCGTGTATGATCCGCCGGTGCATGATACGGTCTTGCTTAACTAAACATGCGTCGTTCATCCGTCATTCTCCTGCTTGCGGCCATAGTGCTGGCCTATTCGCCTTGCTTGAGCGCCCAATACCTGCATTGGGACGACGGCAAGCATTTCTTTCAGAATCCGGTGGTGTTTCAACCCTCCGGCTGGCCGCTGCTCAAAGAAATCTTCACTCAAACCATCAACGGGACGTATATCCCGCTCACCGTCCTGTCGTTCCACATCGAGCACCGCCTCTTTGGCCTTCATCCTTTGACTACCCATGCCCTTAATGTGCTGGGACATGCGGGTATCGTCGTCCTCGTGTACCGGCTGGGCATGATGATCGGCCTAGCCGCGCCGGCCGCCCTGCTTGGTGCCGCCATATTCGGGCTGCATCCTATGCACGTGGAATCGGTGGCCTGGGCTACCGAACGCAAAGACATTGTGTGTGGTTTTTTTTATGTGTTAGCTCTGCTGCTCTACGGCGATTATGTGAGGGCAAAAAAAAGGGCTAGCTATTGGATAGCCTTGGCCTGCGGAGTTTTGAGCATCCTGGCCAAACCCATGGCGGTAAGCCTCCCCTGGGTCCTGCTTCTCATAGACTGGTTCCTGCGCCGACCGCTAAACCGCACCATGCTCGTCGATAAATTGCCTTTTTGCGCGTTGATTTGGCCGGTGGCGGCCATCACCTTTTTTAAACTCGGTCCAAACCCGCAATTGGTCTTTCCGGATTCCGTACTCATTTATTGCTGGAGCATGGTGTTTTATCTTTTTAAATTCCTCTTCCCTTACCCCTTGCTGCCGGTATATGCTCCCCGCCTGCCGGTGTTGCTGACTAACCCGGTTTATGCCTGGTCTCTGGTGACCATGATAGGCCTGGCAATCGCCGGGTGGGCTGGACGCCGCCACCGGTTATGGGTATTTGCGCTGCTTTTTTTTTCCGGAACGATTTTCTTTTTTGGCAGGTTTGATTTTGCGGACATCAATATTGTGGCCGACCGGTTTATGTATTTGCCGTCCGTGGGGATTTGCCTTTGGCTGGGCCATTGCGCGCGCAAGGCCCCCCGCTTTCTGATTATTCTAATTCTGTCGGCCTTAAGTTTGGCCACGTTTGTGCAATGCCGGCACTGGCGCGATGATTCGTCCCTATGGCAATGGGCCCTCCGCCACGAATCTCACAATTCTTTAGTCCGTAAAAAATTAAATGCCCTGCTTCGCCAACCCGCCACCAATGCCATTGATTACCTACGTTTTGACGACAAGCTGGGCAGTGCCCCGGCCTATAACCAACGCGGCGTGCGTTTGGTGACCCAAGGCCGCATGGACCTGGCAGAATCCGATTTTAACGCGGCCATCAACTTGAATCCGCAATTGGCCGAGGCCTTCATTAATCGTGGTGGAGTGTTCAAACATCGCAAAAAATATGACCGGGCTTTGGCCGACTATGAGCGGGCCATTGCTCTGGATCCGCAAGATTCCACGGCGTATTTGAACAAAGCTCTGGTTTTGTCCGCGCTGGGTGATGAGCGCCAAGCCAAACACTTTCTTGACGTGGCCGTTGCTAAAAATCCCGCCAATGCGCGCAATTTTTTTGAGCGGGGGACGTACTTTGCGTCTGTTAATCAACAGGCCGCGGCGCAGAAAGATTTTGAGCAAGTCCTTAAACTCGATCCTGCCCACGCCCAGGCGCATCATGAGGTGGGCATGTTGGCCACCTTTGCGAGCCAGCCGGCCCTGGCATTGCAACATTTCAACCGTGCCATTAAACTGGCCCCAGCCAACGATCGTTTTTTAAACGGCCGGGCCTTGCTCTTTATGAAATTTGGACGTTACAAAGATGCCTTGTCCGATTTGAGCCAGGCCATTCAAGTAAGCGACGAGCCTTCCAATACCTTGATCACCCGGGGCGATGTGCATAGGGTCATGGGGAAGATACCCCAGGCAATAGAAGATTACACCGAGTCCATTCGTTTTAATCCAAGCAACCGCATTGCTTGGACCAAACGGGCCAAGGTGTATTTTGATGCCGGCATGTATCAACAATCTTTAAAAGATATGGATGAGGTGATGCGGCTTGATCCCGCCGATGCCAGCGCTGTGCAGATCCATCAGCAGATTAAGGAGCGGCTTAAGGCCAAATGAATTGCACAGGGACTTTTAGATCCGGATGGAGACTTTTGTGCACCGGGCAGGAATGGGCAGCATGTTCCAGCAGGGCGCGTTTCTCCCTTGGAACCCCGGGGGCCATGCTCAAAACCACGCTGATGGTGGCGATGCGGCGCACTGGGTCGGAAACCATTTCTTTGGTCACGGCAACGGTTGAACCTTGAAGGTCAATGTTGTGGCGGGCCGCCTGAATCCCCATAACCGTCATCATGCACGAGCCCAAGGCCGCAGCCACGAGGTCGGTTGGAGAAAAGGCCTCGCCTTTGCCGCTGTTGTCTTTGGGGGCGTCGGTGCCAATCACATTGCCGCTGGGCCCATGGGTGAGCCGGCAATGCAGTTGGCCTTCGTAGAGGATATGAATCTTAACCATTGATTGAGCCCCAATACCAAGTCCGCCGGGCGAACGTGGCCCCTTGGGCCACGCGTCGAATGTTCAGCGACCTAGCTGAAAATTTCGAGGGGCCTTATGTCATCTATGCTATTCTATTCTGACCATGGACACAACTCAAAAAAATTTTATTGAGGCCCTCAGGGACCGCGACATCCGGCTTTTTATCGGCTCGGTAAGTTTCTTTACGCTCGGCAGCCGGGCCTTGGCCGTGGTTATTGGTTTTCAAATTTATCAACTCACCCACAGCGTTTTTGCCCTCGGCCTGCTGGGTTTGGTCGAAGCCATCCCGGCGATTTCGTTGGTCCTCCTGGGCGGGTATGTGGCAGATCATCATAACCGCCGCCGCATTTTACTTTATACCCGGGCAGCCTCCTGCCTCTGCGCCATAACGCTTTGCCTCTTGTCCTTAAATCACCAAGCCACCTCAGTGCTGGGGCTGTATGCGGTCATTTTCCTCGCCGGAGTGGCCCGCGGTTTTGCAGACCCGGCCAATACCGCTTTTGAAGCCCAAGTGGTCCCTAGAAATCTCACCATCAATGCTGCCTCCTGGATCAGCGGGTCCTGGATCAGTTGTTCAGTGATCGGCCCGGCCGTGATCGGTTTTATTTTTGATGCCTGGGGGGCGGCCGGGTCCTATTTGACGATCACGGGGTTTTTTATTTTGTCCTGGTTGAGCACGCTGTTCATCGGCCCCAAACCTCAACCCATGCCTCAGCAGAAAGAGCCTTTCTTTAAAAGCATTGCCATCGGCTGGAACTTTGTATTTGGCAATCAAGCCCTTTGGGGGGCCATGGTCCTGGATTTATTCGCGGTGCTCTTTGGCGGAGCGATTGCCTTGCTGCCGGCGTTTGCCAATGACATTCTGCACGTCGGAGCCAAAGGGCTGGGCTTGCTCAATGCCTCCACCTCGCTGGGGGCGTTAGTGGTGATGCTGGCCTCGACGCATTACGCACCCCGGCTCATCGCCCAGGCCGGAAGAAATTTGCTCTTTAGTGTTCTTGGATTTGGCATCAGCATTTTCATTTTTGCTTTCTCCACCAACTTCTGGCTGTCCATGGCCATGCTGTTTTTAAGCGGCATGTTCGACGGCGTGAGCATGGTTATCCGACGGTCCATGGTGCGTTTGCTGTCGCCGGACCACATGCGAGGGAGGATTTCCGCGGTCAGCTGGATCTTTATTTGTTCCTCCAATGAGTTGGGTGCTTTTGAAAGCGGGATGCTGGCGGCCTGGATAGGGCTGGTGCCTTGCGTGGCTGTGGGCGGGATCATCACGATTGTGATTGTGGCGTTAACTGCTCTCCGGGCTCCGCAATTGCGGCGTTTGAGTTTCGACCCCCACACTTTGCAACGGCGGCTATAAGTCCTCCCGTCTCATGCCGGCAAAAAGACTGTAAACACAGGGCACCACAAAAAGCGTAAAGAAGGTGGAAACAATCACTCCGCCGATCACCGCAATGGACATAGGGATGCGCACTTCAGCCCCGGGGCCTATGGCCAAGGCAGGCGGGATAGCCGCAGCGACGGTAGCAAGTGATGTCATAAGGATAGGACGCAAACGCACGGGGCAGGCCTCCAATAATGCCTGCCTGACTTCCATCCCCTCGGCCCGAACCTGGTTGGTAAAATCGACCAGCAAAATGGAATTCTTTTTAACGATCCCCATCAACAGGATAATGCCAATCATGCTGTACAAATTGATCGATTGGTGGCCCATCCATAACGCAATCAAAGCCCCCGAAATGCTAAACGGCAGCGCCAACAAAACTGTAAAAGGATGCACATAGCTGTTAAATTGTGACGCCAGCACCATATAAGCGACCACAATTCCAAGAATAAATACAAACATCAGGCTGGAACCGGTTTCTTTGGAGGCCTGGGTGCTGCCGGTAAATACCGCCCGGTATCCTTCGGGGAGCACAGAATCAGCTATGCTGCGGGCTTCTTCGACGGCAGTGGCCTGCGACTGTCCGGGAGCCACATTCGCAAATACCGTAATCGCCCGTTCTCTGGAGCGGCGGGTGATATTGACCGCCGTAGGGCGTTCTTTGATGGCAACGACATCTTTGAGCTGAACCAGCTCTCCCTGGTTGTTCCAAACATACAATTTCACAATGTCCTCGGGAGTCAACCGTTGTTCTTTCTTTAGGCGCACCCGCACATCATAACGTTTATCATTCGGCGAGTATTTCGAAATCTGCTGGCCCCCAATCAAGGCATTAACCACTTGGTTAATCGACTGCACGCTCACCCCGCGCTCCCCGGCCTTGACCCGGTCCGGGAGTACATCGATCTCTGATGCTCCCTCCAGGTAATCCGTATCAACGTCCACCATATTTTTACTTTTGCCCATTTGGTCTCGGATGCCCTGGGCATACTCCCACAATTTGTCCCAGCTGGTCCCCTGGATGGCCATTTCTATGGGAAACCCGCGCTTGGCGGAAAAACCGGTCAAAGACAAATCCTGGATAAAAGCTTTCACACCAGGAATTTTATTGAGTTCCGTGCGGAAGAGCGCCATCAATTGGCCTTGGTTCAAAGGCTTCGTGGACGGCGGCACCACCGGGCGTTTGCCAGGGTCTTTGAGGGTCACAAAGACGTTGCCCTGGTTGACCTGCCCGCCCTGAAATCCACCGACGGCGGCAAAATAATGCTTAAGTTCCGGACGGGAGAGGATAAATTTTTCCACCTCCTTTATGCGCTCGTCGGTAAAATGAATGGAGGACCCCACCGGGGTGCGGACGTTGACCAAGAAATTGCTCTGGTCCTGGGCCGGGACAAACTCCCGGCGTAAAAAATGCGCGATGAACAACGAAAGCACAAAAAAGGCGAGTGACCCGGCAACGACCAGGAACCGGTGTTTCAAGGACCAACGCAAACCGCCGCGGTACTGATCCGCCAGGCTGTGGAACATGCGTTCCACGGTTTTCTCCAAACGGTTGTTGCGGGCAGTTCGTAAAAATTGGGCACAGCGCATGGGGGTCAGCATCAGTGCCTCCAGCAACGATAAAGCCACTGCCACGGAAATCGTGACCCCGAATTGAAAAAAGAATTTACCCACGATGCCGGTCATAAATGCCACCGGTAAAAATATGGCGACAATGGCGAGGGTCGCGGCCAGGGCCGCAAAGGTAATTTGCCGGGCCCCCTGCCTGGCTGCTTCTTCCGCCCCGACGCCCTTTTCGCGGTAGCGCACGATGTTCTCCAAGACCATAATCGCATCGTCGACCACGATGCCGATGGCCAGGGACAGACCCAGCACCGTGAACGTGTTTAGTGTAAAGCCCAAAATGTTAATGATAAAGAACGTGCCGATGATCGACGTAGGGATGGCCATGAGGATATTAACGGTGGCAGACCAAGATCCCAGAAACAACCAGCAGACCAAAGAGGTCACAATCGCTGAAAGAAAAAGCGTAAAGACCAACTCGTGGATGGAATCTTCAATAAACTTGCTGCGGTTGACCACTTGCTCAAGCTTCATGCCTTCCGGCAATTGTTGGCGCACTTCCGCCAATTTTTTCTTGACCCCTTTGCTCACTTCGACTTCATTGGAACCGACTTGTTTGCGGATCCCCAACCCGACGGCGGACTTGCCGTCACTGCGCGAAATACGGCGCACATCGTCGAGGCCATCTTCAATGGTGGCCACGTCTTTCAAGTAAATGGGCGCGTACACAGGCTGGCCGTTGCGCTTGGTAATGGCAATGTTACCGAATTCTTCGGCTGTCTTGGCTTCTCCCATGGCCCGCACATTTTGTTCCTTCAGCTGGGTTTCAATGCGCCCGGCTGGAAGTTCCGAATGTTCAGATTGGATGGTATTGATCACATCATCGACGGTCAATTCCTTGGCAAGCAGCTTGTCCGCATCAACCCACACCCGCAATGCCGGCGCCACAAACCCTCCCAAAGCAATGTCCCCCACGCCGGCCACGGTGGAAAATTTATCTTTCAAATGGTCTTGAACGAAGGCCATGAGCTCACGGGCCGGCCGCTCGCCGGTCAAAGCCAGCCAAGTGATGGGCTGTTGGGTGGGGTTGGCCTTCGTGACAATGGGCGGGTCAATGTCTTTGGGCAACAGGCGCTGGGCCTGGGCGATTTTGCTTTGCACTTCCTGGACCGCAAAATCAATCTTGCGGTCCAACTGCAACTCGATGGTGATCGAAGCGGACCCGTTTGACACCGACGAGGAAACATCGCGGATCCCCTGAACCGACATCACCGCCTGTTCAATAACATCCACCACTTCCGATTCCATGACCTCCGGAGCCGCCCCCGACCAGGTGACGCTGATGGAAATGACCGGAAATTCCACGTCCGGCAATTGGCTGACCCCCATGCGGGAAAAACCCATGGCCCCAAACAGGATCAAGGCCCCCATGACCATCCACGCAAACACCGGGCGGTTAATCGACAGATCAGAGAGTGTCATCGGAAATATCTCCTGCCGCTACCTTGAGGGACCAATAAGCCCGTTGGGTTTCATTTTTAACCGAGATGTAATCCCCGCGCACGCTTTGCAGATCTTCCAAGGCCTGCAGCACGTCCAGGTTGTTGACCAGACTTTTGGTGTAATCACCAGACTGCAGCGCATAATTCTTCTCGGCGGCTTGAACGGCTTTGTGATATGCCTCCATCCGCTTCATGCCTGCCGACAGATTAGTGTATGCATTTTTGATGTCCAAATCGGCCTGACGCTGGGCCTGGCTAAGGCGCAATTTAGCCTGCTCGGCCTGGGCCCTGGCAATGGTCACGGCCCCGGCTGTCTCTTTGGCATTAAAAAGGGGCACCGAAATATTGACGGTCACATCCCAATCCGAATCACCTATCGGGCCCACCCGCTTCAAGTACGAATTGCCGGTGACATTGACGGATGGAAAATACCCTGCCCTTTGCACCGTGATGTTTTTTTCTGCGGCCACGCTGGCATGCTTTGCCGCCAGCACATCCGCCCTCTGGGCTACCCTGGCCAAATATTCCTCCCGGGTCGGAAGGCCCGCCGGCAGGACCTTTGTCTCTGCCAAGGACTCAATTTTATGGCCGACCAAGAACTCCATCAGTTCAAAAGAAGAATCCTGCTGGCCGCGCAAGGATTCAATGTCCGCCTCGTTTTGGTAAAATTTGGATTCGGTGTTGGCCACTTCGCTGGGGCGCGACCGGCCAATGGACAGCCGCTGGCTCAATTCGTCGGACCGTCCCTGCAAGACTTTATTGACTTCGAGCAGAATGCCCAATTGCTGCTGATAGCCGATGGACAAATAAAAGGCGTCGGAAACATCGGTAAACAGCAATTGTTTAGCCCGTTCCAACTCCTGTTCGCGCTGTTTACGCTCAGCTTTGTTGGCAGCGATGGCGGCAAATTCTCGAAAACCGGAAAACAAAGGTTGGCTAAAGGTGAACGTCCGGGTCGGCACATACACCCGGGAACTATTTTCTGAGGAGGATGAGCTGGAAAAGCGGTCTTGAAATTTCTCCGTGTCGGTAAAAGACACCTGCGGCAAAGACCGGCTGATGGTTTGGCTGAGCCGGCCATGCGCCTCTTCAATCACCTGCTTTTGTATGGCGAGGGTTTCACTGCGCTTGAGTGCAAGTTCGTAAGCCTGCCGCAAGGTCAAATTGGCTAGGGGGGCCTCCTGTGCTTGGCCGCAATCCGCACCCACAAAAGCCGCCCCCAACACCACCGCCCCGATCAGTATTTTAGGGCTGAAATTATTGACCACCTTCTCTAAGATATCCAGATACTGTTTACGCTCAGCAGCCGAAATTTTGGCAAAGACGGTTTCCATGCCGCGGCGTTTTTGCTGCCAAACGTGGGTAACAATCTTTTTGCCCTTGGCGGAAATGCTGACCCGCACGGTGCGGCGGTCTTTCTGTTCGCTGCGGCGGTCCACCAATTTTTGGGCGATCAGGCGGTTGATGAGGCCGGTGGCAGCCGGCCGGGAGATCCCCAAAAAAACGGCCAATTCACTCATCAGGCAGTGGCCGTGCCGGGAGAGGTATTCCAAGGCCCAAAACTGCGGCAAGCTGATCTGACCTCGGGAGAGATAATTGCTTTCGTAGCCCTGAAAGCCGCGGATGCATTTGGGCAAGAGCTCGATCATGCGGCGGCTGAAATCCTGGATGTCCACGGGACCTCTATCTAGTTAACTCGATTAACTATTAACTTGATAAATTATATCATGAACAACCCACATGTCAAGGGGACACTCATCAGTCCTTGCCCCATGCCTTCTGCAAGAACTGCTCTCGGCCGGAGCCGGTGCTGTACATTTTGTAATGCAGCGGGCTTTTCTTGTAATAGTCCTGATGGTAATTCTCGGCCGGATAAAACGGCAAAGCGGCGGAAATCTCAGTGACAATCGGCTTATCGAACTTGCCTGAAGCCTCTAGCTGCTTCTTGGATTCTTCCGCCAGACGCTTCTGCTGGGCATCGTGATAATACACCGCACTGCGGTACTGGGTGCCGATGTCCACAAATTGCTGATTCTCGGTGGTGGGATCAATGTTGCGCCAGAACACGTCGAGCAATTTGGCGTAGGAAATCTCCTGCGGGTCAAACAAAACTTCTGCCGCTTCGGCATGTCCGGTGTTGCCGGAGGTCACTTGCTCATAGGTTGGATTGACGGTCTGGCCGCCGGTATAGCCAACCGTGACTTTTTTGACCCCTTTAAGCTTTTCCAAAAAAGGCTGCATGCACCAGAAGCAGCCCCCGGCAAAAGTGGCTTTTTGATAATTGGCATCGCTCATGGTCTTATCCTCGGCAAATGTGTAGTTAAAGTCAGCAATGCTCTCCTGCCAAACTGCTATCCTTATGCCTCCTCAAATTTCAAGGCCACAGAATTGATGCAGTAGCGTTTTCCGGTAGGCGGTGGGCCGTCATCAAACACATGCCCCAAATGCCCATTGCACCGTGCGCAATGCACTTCCGTGCGCACCATGCCGAATTGCTTGTCCACTTGGGTACCCACATTGGCCTCATCGAGCGGCTGCCAAAAGCTCGGCCAACCGGTGCCAGACTCAAATTTATTACCCACCAAAAATAAATCGGTGCCGCAACCCACGCATTTGTAAATGCCTTTGGTGTGCTTGGTGGGCAGGGCGCAAAAAGCCCGCTCGGTGCCGTGGCCGCGGGTCACGCGCAACTGCTCCGGGGTCAAGATTTTCTTCCACTCCTCGTCGGATTTAACGACTTTGTCCACCACCTTATATGTTTGACTCGCCGCATCAAAAATGCGGACCCTGTTGGATTGGGCATCGCTCATCGGACCCTCCTTTACCGGGGTTACGCCAAAACTTTTCTGCTGCATGTCCAGCGACTTCAAAAAATCCTTCAAAGAACTGACCCCCTCCACCCGCGCCTCTCGAATCTCTTTGCCGTCCGGCCCTAAAAAAATCACCGTCGGCAAGCCAATGATCTCATATTGTTCGCCAAATTGCCGATTTTCCGGGGTATTAACGTCCGTCATGTCCACCCGCAACGTGACGGCCTTGGCCAGCTCTGCCTTGACCGCTGGTTTGGCAAACACCTGGTCTTCCAATTCATAACAGCTCAAACACCATTCGGCAAAAAGGTCGATGATGACCGGCGTATGCGCCGCCAAAGCCCCTTGCACCGCTTCAACGCTGTACGGTTTCCAAATCGAGTCCCTATTTTTCTTGATTGAATGTGGGCCAAACGCCACCGACAAATAGAAAAAAGAAAAACCCAGCAAGACCACCCCAAAGAAACGCTGCATCCAAATGAGCCACGTCCCAGTTTTGGGCAATTTGACAATCAAATTCTCAAAAGTCCCCAAAAGCAAATAGGGCAACCCCAACCCGGAAGAAAATGTCAAGAACGCCGTGAACCCGTATTGCGGATTGCCGTTGTCCGCCACGGCCGCCAGCAGGGCCAGCACCGGCGGGCCGATGCACGGCGCCGCAAAAACGCCGACTAGCATCCCGGAGGCAAACAGCCCCGGATAATCGGCTTTGCGGAATTTACCCAGATGGCTTAGAATTCCAGCCGGAATACGCAAGTGGAAAAAGCCAAACATAGACAGGGCTAAACCCAGCATGAACAGGCCGACAACCCCCTGCACCCACTGGCTTTGCAGAGCGCTGCCGAATAACTTACCTGTCGAAGCGGCAAAATACCCCAGGGCGCAATAGGTAAAGACAATGCCCAAAAAATACGCCAGGGCCCTGGCAAAAGAATGCCGAAGGTCTTCCCGCAATTCAGGTTTTGGCTTAAATAGCGACGCCGTCACCGCAAGCATGGGGTACACGCACGGGGTAAGGTTGACTGTCAAGCCGGCGAAAAAGAATCCTATGAAATTAAGAATATCATGGTTTGCAGGGGCATTCATCAATGGGACCGGCCTTTCCTGATTTTCTTTGCCTTTGCGTATTAGTCGATTATACCAGCAAATCCTTACAAAATTCTTGCCTTTTTTGTCCGTCTCAGGTTGAATGAGGGCTGATGTCTTCCGCATCTTCTTCAGATCCCGAGGATTGGGTCGATTTATACGGCGAGCTTGTATGCCTACGCCCTCAAATCGATCGCCCAGCCAGACCAAGCCCAAAACCTGGTACAGGAAACCTTGCTTTCTGCTTTGCAGAACCGTGCCCATTTCCAAGGTAAATCCAGCGAACAAACTTGGTTGATCGGCATCCTCAAACATAAAATCGCAGATTATCTGCGTCTTACATATAGGGAAGTGCCGGCCTCGCAACTGGTCGAAGCTGACATGCACGTGGAGCAATTTTTTGACAATGCCGATTATGGCCATTTGGCCAAAGCCCCCGGCAATTGGCAATTTAACCCCGCCGCCTTGCTGGAAAACAAGGAGTTTTGGCAGCTGTTCCAGGACTGCATGGGGCGTTTGCCGGACAAAGCTGCGCAAGCCTTCCGTCTGCGCAAACTGGAAGCGATGCAAAGCGAGGAAATTTGTAAGATTTTAGGGGTATCTTCGACTAATCTATGGGTACTGCTCTATCGGGCCCGCTTGCAGCTGCGGCAATGCCTGGAACAGAACTGGTTCAAACAATGATTGATAAACTCCTAGATAAAATTCCCGGGGTCTCCTGCCAGGAGGCCACGCGTTTGATGTCCCTGTCCCTCGACCGCCGTCTTTCGTTTAAAGAATGGATGGATATGCGGCTGCATGCATTGGTGTGTGGATTGTGCCAGCGGTTTGAGGTACAAATTAAGGGATTACAAAAAATAGTGCAGGCATATAGCAATTCATCAACAACAGAACAAAAACTATCCGAAGAGGCAAGGACTCAAATCAAAAAAGCCTTGCGTCCGCATATCCATTAGAGTCTAAACATATTGCCTTCGATTTTTTTAAGCGATTTTTTCTGCGGAAAAAGATTCCCTATTGCTTTTAGAAAACCAAAATATTGCCCCCAGGAAAGCGGTTGATTTTTCTTTGCCTGCGCAAACTCTTTTCGTCGCGATGGACTGCGCGCGTCTTCCAACATCTCTCTTTTCTCTTCGTCACTGAGCATTGTTCGTCTCTTTTAAAATTTGCTCTAACTTATCTGAACAATTAAATAATCCGAAATATTCCCGGAGTAAATTTAAATCCAATTGTTCACGGTAATTCTTGATTAACCAGTAAATATCGGCTATATCTTGGCGGTAGCGGTCAGGATCATTGCTAAACGCTTGGACTTTTAACCCAATGATATCCTCGGGGACAATCACATTGACTGTGCAGCCTTTGACGATTTCAAAAGGTTTAGAACGCTCAAGCATGGCCAGAGCATACTTGCGGTGGGCAATGATGAAATCAATGTTGCCCAAGGTATCCATTTTACCCCAAAAATTGGCGGCGTCTTTGCTTTCATGCTTAAGGTCGTACCCTAAAGCTGCCAAAGTGGCCTTAACCTTCGGCATGTCCTGAACATGGACAAGAAAATCAATATCGACGGTAGCCCGATGGAACCCCGCCGCATGCAGGGCAAAACCACCGATAATGGCACACCGCACCTGGTGTTTCCCAAACTGATCCATGACCATTTTGGAAACCGCTTCGAAATCCATTTTAGAATTATAGCATCAAATCAGGTTAAATTTCCAAATGCGTCAAGATCTTGACGCCGAGGATGACAGGGGTGAGGCCTTGGACTTGCTGCGGAGTTAAAGCAGGTCCCTGCATGGCAAAATCAATAGCTCTTTTACCTTCGCGATTAATCTGCAGATCATAAAAATCCGGATTCAAATTGATGCCGCCGTCTTTGTCATCACCGATCATGGCGGCACTCGCTGCGCTACGCCGCTCTCCGCTGCGACCGCCGGCACGTTTATAAGCCGCAGCTAAACTGCGAATCTTCTCATGATCTGCCGGCAAGTTTTGGCGGGCTTGGTCGATCTGCTCTTCTAAGATCCTCCTGGTTTCAATTAAATTTGAAAACTGACCTTCCTTGGGAAAAACTCTGGCCAAGATTTTATCTTCCGGTGAACCCTTGACCTGAGGATATTTATTCCGCAGCTGTTGGTAGTTCTGGACATAATCTTCCGGCCTTTTGATGATATTCATGGGTTTTTCGTTTTTTAAAATCCTATTGATCAGGTCCCAAGAAAATTCTTGAGATTCCAGATTCTCTAGAGCGTCCGCATCGCCGCCTTCCCGTAATTTTTCCATTTTATGCAAAACTTTGATGGTAGGCACATCCACAAATCTTTTTTCAAAAAATTTTCTTAAATTTTGAAATTTTTCGAGCGGACTATCAGTCAACCGATTTTGATCATCCAATTCAATATTAATGCCTTCGATATCAAACGCCCAAGCCAGCAACTCTGTGTTTATATCCGGATACATATCCTGCAATTCCGTGTCCTGGGTCCACTCAACCAGGTAATTTTGCAGATCTTCATGCAAATGAGCGGCCAAACCAACACTGTACAGATATTGGCTCTTACGGTTTTTACGGAGGAGATCTTCTTTGATGGACAGCTGCCACTGCTGCGGATTGCTGGTGTTCAAAACCGTTTGGTCTGCAATAATCCACCCTATAACATTATTTAGCGACTGCTTGACCACCCACTCGCTGGTGGGCGTGACCAATGAGAAATTGCCCATGTCCTTACGAACCCTTGGTATTTCTTCCTCCATAAGCCGTACTAAGGCAGCTCTAAAGGCCTGGCCCTTGGCGGTCAAGTTCCCACGCGGATCCCAAAAAATAATATCGAAAACTTTACGGATGAGTTTTTCATACATATGTAAGGCATTGTTGATATCATTGTCATTATTCGTTTTTAAACCTCCGGGAATGTTCGCTCTCACGATGCGTAAACGATCTTCGGTCGTCATTGGCACAGAGGGACTGTGAAGGTTAATGTCGCTTTTTATAAAAAATTCCGCTTGCTCCATTTGCTCAAAATCCACATCTTTAATGAGCGTCCCCTCCCACTTTGTTCCCTGCACAATGTTTAAAAAATGGCGGTCATTGGGCTGGGCCAAGGGTGCGGCCAACTCACCGGTGGACACATCCACAATAATGGGATAATCTTCCCCGTTGGCTCGGATAGCTTCCAACAACGTCAATTGCCGATTACCATTGGTATCATGGGTATGGATTTGAATCGGAACAGTGATGCCCGCCTGACGCAAAGCTTTAACCAGTTTATAGGCTTCCTCCGGCTCCAACTGGCCTGCGGCATCCTTGATCACTAAACTATCCAGGGCGTGCCCGCTGATTCTGACCAATTCCTTGGCTAGCTCCACATATTTAGGAATCCCCCTAGGAAAACCTTTGGTGTAATGAATGGCAGGCTGGACTTTAGCTCCCAGGGCCCGGGCGTATTTAAGCGGCCCATCGATTTCGTTGATCCGGTTCATGGCATCAAAAATACGAAAAACATCGACTCCATTCCGCCATGCCACCTCCACAAATTCCTTCACCACCGGTTCCGGAAACTGATCCAGGGCAACCAGAAAAGTCCCGCGTAAAAGCATTTCCTGCTTAATCTCATAGACTTTACGGACGCGATTCTTCACCTGTTCACTGAGATTGTATCTTTTCAGAATCGCATTAAGGTCAAATTCGGATAAGATTTTGCGGTCAAAGTCGCGCTTGTACCGATTGAAAATCCTTTCGCGGTCATCATCCTCCAACCGATCCAGGTCTTCCCCAAAAGCTTCCTTGAGGTTATCTTCCAACAATTTTGTCTGCTCTCTTAAATTAAAAAAAGGGTCCTCGGCCCAATTTTTCAGCGGCTCTTCCTGTCCGGGCACTTGATAAATGCGCTTGGTCTTTAAGACCGCGGATTGATTTGCAGCCCCGCCCCAGGATTCAATCGTGGATACATTGCCAAATTTTACAATCCAGGACAATAGTTTCCACTGGTCAAGACCTGTCAGGTTTGTGCCTTTGTTAGATTGCTGGCCATCGCGCGACGTGGTGTTGGACAACCGGATTATACGCTGGGAAGTACTTTTGCGATTTAGCAGCTGTTTATAAAAATAGGTGCGTAAGTCTTGCTCTACTTGAAAGCGGACATCCGTATGAAGCTTAAGGTCTGCAAAGGAGAACAAGCGCTTAATGGCCTCGTCCAAATATTGCAGCAGCTTTTCGGAACTCATATCCTGCTCGTCCGTTAAGGCGGGAACTTCCACGAGCAGCCAGTTGAGTTCGCGGTCAAAATCTGCCGGGGCAAAAGTCTTAAGATAATCCACAGCCAGCAGTTCATCGGTCGCATAGGAAGTGAAATGCTCACCCTCGTAGTATCCGAATGCGGGCTCCGTACCCACCAATTTTTCGAGGTCCGGGGGATCGATGAATTTTCCATCCCATAGCGGTTATATTTAAAATAATCTTTATATGCAGCCAGGAATTCCTTCTGCTTCTTCAGGTCGAGGCTAAATGCTTTTTGCAATAATTGCTGATGATACGAGAGCACACCATCACCACGATTAGCATCCAGTTGCAGTGCAAATTTACGACCCAGGCTCTCCTGATAGCCTTTGGTGCTCATTAAGAAGGTATACCGGGCCTGTGTGTAATTTTGTCTATACCTAGGATTTTTAACCTCCTGGGTCAACCAGCTAATTTGAGCCAGATCGCCATTGCGGCTCCGTTCAGCGATGGTGAGGGCCATGGCCTGGTTTTCTTTTTCGGTTTCCACAACCAAGTTTTCCACGTTGACGCCGCCGGAAAAATATTTCCTGGCGGCTGACTGACCCGCAGGCGTAGCATCTTCCTTAATATAGCTATACACACCTTTTTTAAACGCCTGCAGGTACTGCTGGTAAATTTTCTCCTTGCTGTCTTTATCTTCAATATCAATGCCGTTGATTTTGTTGGAGTTAGCATAAACTCTATTGAGCACCGCATCTTTGAGGTTCTTTTTATACCAGATGGCCAAAATTAGAGAATTGAACACCTGGCGCAAGGCGGCGAAATTGGCGCCTTCATTGACTTCCTGTTCGATCTCGGGGAGAATGATGTCGCGGATGGTTTGGGAAGACACGGCCTTGTCTGAAGCAGTGGTAATCCCCTTCTGGGACCTAGCTACCTTAACGTTTTTTTGAGAAGCCAGGTAGTCTTGTTCCAGCATCACCTTCAAATGGCTTTGAGACACATACACGCCGCCTTTACGCTCCAACACCACGGCCTTGTCCGGCACGATCCACACCTTATTAAAGGTATTAACGGGTATTTGGGCCGAACCGAACTGCTCTTTGGCCCTAGCGTAGACTTTTTCCCAAAACTTTTTGCCTAATTCTTTTTCTGGGTACACCAGCGACGCGGTCAGTTGTTTCAAAAGGTAATCCTGCGCCAACAGGTCGCGGCCCATGTCGGTTTGGCCAAAGCCGTCCGGCACAATGCGGCCTTTTTCGTACGGCGAGAGGTTGACCCACAAGTCCTTTTGCGGCACAGTCAAGCCGGCCAGGAAATACTTGATGAGTTTCAAGGACTCCTGTTTCAAAGCCTCCCCGGAGAGCTTGTCGTCCCCGCGGTCAATGATAAAATCAAATTGGAAGGGGTTTTTGGCGTTAAACTGGATACCGCGTATAATGGCTGGCGCAAATTTAGGGCTGGCCGTGACCATGGTCCCGGGCAACGGCAGGATCAGTTCCTGGGCGTAGACCGGCGTTTGCGAAAAACTGGTGACGAAAGAAACTATAATAAAGGAAGCAAGGTATGCGGTTTTTTTGGATTTGTTCATGAGGATTTCCCTGTGAATCTATGAAAGTATAACATATTCTTAATGCTTTTCAAATAATCCGGGGGGGTATTTCGAACCAGTATTCGCTGGCTGTATATCGACAAGCACCGGGTAAAGACCATCAAATGCAGGGAGGAACGTACCCCTAAACGAGGCAGCCGGTTGATCACCATTCATGTGCAGCTTCAAGGATTTGGAATTTAAATCGATACCACCCTTTTCCATCATGGCAGCGTCGATTTCCGACGGCTCCATAAACTCCTCAACCATATCCTTAATTTCTTCCGTTTCCTCATCCGAAACGAGGGGTTTTCCATCAATAACATGCTCGAAGACCCGTTGCTTCTCCGACCGCAAGTCGAAGAACTGCTCATCAATGGATCGCTTGTATTTGGCAAGATCATCCTTTCGAAAGACGCCTATTAATGAGATCACCCGGACTTGCTTATCTTGCCAAGGATCGATCAAACGATCGCCATCATCGACATTGCGAGCGGGCAAATCTAATCGCACTAACAAAGAATTGTGGAAAGAACTACCTCGCAGCTGAGACAAATTCAAGGAAGAAGCTGTTGTATGCGGTGTCCCTATCAATATTTTTAATTCCGGGTCACTGCGGAACCGGCGAATAATATCAACTCGGTCCTTAACGAGCGTTTGACCATGGATTCCTGCCGCTGCTCGCGGCCCGTATTTTTGGGCATAACGCGCCACCAATCGGTCAATGGCTTCGGGAAAATCTGCTTCGACGTATACTTTTCCCTGACTCTTGAATTCATTGTCAATGATGGCATCCAGGCGCTGAATTTTTGGGGACGCGTCCATATATTGTCCGAAATAGGCTTCTTTTTGAACCAAGCCCAGCTCAATACTGGCTCTTCTCAGTAAATCAATCCTTGTCAGAACACTATCGTTCATGTCTCCCTTGTCTTCCCGCGCTTCGTTTAATTGCCAATCCTCAAATTCATCCACGCTGCTGATTTTCAGAATGCTTTGTTGCTGCTCCAGTGAATATTCAATAGGCTCATTGGTAAATACGGGTTCTTTGACCTCAGGCATAACGGTACTACGGCGCCATCGACTCTGATTCCTGCTTAACACCTCAAATACTCGATCTTGGGACATGTCTTTAAGCTCCTGCAATGCGTCTTCTTTCTTTCTTCCCCAAGGCAAGAATTCGCGGTGCTGGGTCCACAAAATTAATTCATGGACATCCTCTGAGCGATTGACTACGGCGCGGGCACTGACCGCAACCCGATATTTCGCTGGAATACCGAAAATGATAGGAGTGCGCTTGGCATCACCACTTTTTAGCGACTCCACCTCGTCAACAATGTGCGCGTCAGGAGCAAATTTAGAAAATGCCTCCGGTGATAATCTCACGGCGTCATAATTGGCGATTAACACCACGTTTTTGGTTGGATCTTCCGCTAACTTAATGGCTTCTTCGACTTGCTGCTCACGATTGCCGTTTTGACGGTCGACCACAATAACATGCAAATCCAACTCTTTATTCGTACGCCGCACAAGCTCATTGTAAACCTCATATTTGGCGCTATTGGTGGTGGTGTAGAGGACCTTCCGCACCGCATAGTCATTGCTATTCGGCTTGCGCACATTAAAGACGGACAAAATCGCCATAATGGTTTTGCCGATACGGGCTTCACTCATATGCACCGCACTTTCCAAACGAGGATTGGATAGGGACAAAACTGCCTCCCAAATACCAAATCTCTGCGCGGGCAGCATCGGCTCCTGACCCACCTCAGTTTCCTCCTGAAAGCCGCGTGGATAAAACGCGGTCGCTTGTTGATAGTAGTCATACGTGTCTTTTAAAAGATTTTGCCATTCTTGATCGCTGCCGGCTTCGCCGATAGCAGCATTAAGACCCTCTAATGCTTGCGATGTATTGTTTACGATCGAATGGTAGTAGAGATCACGGACTAAGCGTCTTTTGACCAAATATCTACGTCTACTCTCGCCACCTTCCATTTTACTAATGACGTTATGAACAATTCTAAGGACTTGTTGAGGAGCAACATGGGGACTTTGCGGAATCTTGGGTAAATCAAAATAGCCTCGAGCTAAACGCCGAACATCCTCTTCCTTATATACCTCGGGAAACATTTGCATGACGAATTCAACCACGGCATTAATGTCCCCATTGGAAATTCTTAACAATTGCTCTACTCCCGCATGACGAAACATGCGCTGCAGTGGGGTTTCGGCGCTCAAGCGGACAATGGTGGGGATTAATTGCTCCCCCAAACCAAATTCAGACAACACACCGAGCGTGAGGAATAAATTGATCCTTCGTTTAGCTTCTCGTTGCACCCCCTCGTTGAAGCTATCGGTATTGTCTCCTAAATACAGTGCCCGCAGAAATCGCAGCTGACTTGCAGCAAACCACAAATGCACCAAATCCATCAATCGCCGCTCGTCTTCAAAATTCAATGCCGGCTCATGAGGAATTTTTTTGGGCGAGGAACTCTGTGCGGCGCGCTCTTGATAACGCAAAAAATCTAGAGTATCATTGAACAGTACCCATTGATGATCATAAACAGTAAGGTCCCGCAAGGCCTTATTCTTGCTTAATGTCACCCGGATTTCGTACGACCTTGAGCGCACACTATTTTCGAACTGATACCCCAACTCTTTGGCAATCCATGCATTGCTCTTTTCTATGTCATCACCAAGGCCAAATTGCAGAGCGACAAGACGATTGGCTTTCTTCGTTTGATCCAAGACTCTAGGTAGAGCCGCTTGCAAATATAGTTCCCGTGACGTTTCCTCCAGGGGAATTAATCCGAAATGACCCGCCTCAACCTCCCCTTCCAACGGGTCATTGGGGCGTACATACCGCTGGAGCTTAGGAAACTCAGCTCGTAGCGCAGGCACAAGGTACCTATTTGGCACCACTTGAAGCTTGGAGGCAGAATAATTTTCGATCAAAGCCCGCAACTTTGTAACCACGCCAACTTTTGTTTTGTAGGGTATCCTGTCTTCTTCCGCGAAAAACTGCAGAAAATGCCGTTGGGCAGCTATGATAAACGAAATGTCATCTGTCTTTCCCAATTCAGCAACGCCATGGCAAGCAACAACAGATTCTTGGAGAAAATCTTCCAGCTCATACCTAAACGGCATGTGGAATATACGTTCTGACATATATTTAAATAAATAAAAATAATAAATGCCGTATCTTTTAAATGTTGGTGTCCATTTTTGGACCAAGGCCTCCCTTTTGGTTGCTTCTGTTTGCTGATTCCGCTTTACCGCCGCATTGACTTTCTCTGTCCAATCACCTAGCTCCTGCTTGATGGAAGCTCTGCGGTCTTGTTCCATTTTTTCCAGCCGTTTTAAACGTCCGTCGGAAAGTAACTTTGAAATTCGGTCATGGTGAGCAGGATAAAGCCTGGCGTAAGCCGGCTTCAGGCCTTTAAACTCTAAATCCACTTCCGAATTTGCGGTGATGTACTTATCTTTGGCCAGTCTACCCAGCAGGACTTGAAAATCTTGATCCGACATTTTTAGACTTTGTTGCAATTCTCCAGTCATCCCCTGGTCCGAGGTCAGTGCCTCCGCTTCCCAGGTGACAGTTTGAGCCTCTGGGCTTAGGATCGCCCTATCTGGCAGGTTGAATACTAAACCTTGCTTTACGATGGGGGCTAATTGAGCCGGCATAAATCCCCCGGAAAAATATTTTCTGGAAACCATTTCGTGATTTGCCAAATTCTCTTCTTCCTTGATGTAGTTAAAGACTCCTTTTTTAAAAGCCCGAAGATAATTCTGATAAATCATGTCATTGTCTTTGGTGTTCGCCAGTGCCACACCTTTGACTTTATGCAAATTGACATACGTCTTTCCCAAGAGGCTGTCTTTGAGCCGAATTTTATACCAAACCGCTAATATCATGGCTTGATAGATTTGCCGTAAATTGGCAAAGTGGGCCCCTTCGTTGACCTCTTTTTCGATCGCAGGCACGATATTATCGCGTATGATTTGAGATAGCCCGCGATCCTGCGGCTCTTTTGAAATAACCTGATCATTCTTTTGAGTGGCCAGATAGTCTTGTTCCATTAACACTTTTAATCTCGAGTTAACAATAAACGCGCTGTTTTGATGCTCATAGATTGACGCTTGGTCCGGAACGATCCAAATTTTGTTGAACATATTAACCGGCATTTGCGTGGTTCTAAATTGATCCTTAACCTGAGAATATACTTTTTGCCAAAACGCCTTTCCTAAAGCATGTTCCGGATAGATCAAAGAAGCGCTGAGCTGTTTAAGGATGTAGTCTTGGGCCAATAAATCCCGGCCCATTTGAGTTGATCCGAATTGATCGGTAATGATGCGATTTTTTTCGTAAGGCGAAAGGTTGACCCACATTTCGTCTTCCGGTATGGTTAATGCCGAAAGAAAATATTTAATAAGCTTGAGGGATTCATCTTTAAGCTGCAGGCCGCTTAATCCCGTATCCCCGGGTTCAACAATAAAACTAAATCGCAGTGGATTTTTAGGGTCAATGGTTAGGCCTTTGACCGATACCGAATTGTATGCTTTTGTAGGCGTGAGCATACTGCCCGGCTGCGGCAAAATCAGTTCGGAGGCCTGCGGTGCCGGCAATGGAGCCATCAAGTTTGTGCTGATTATCAAAATAAGAATATAGCGTCGTAGACTCATGGTGTAGAAAGGAGAGCGGGAATCTGCGCCGAACTCATGAGCTTAATATCCACAATGATGGGGTTTGCAGATTTTATACCTTGAGTTCTGAGATCCTCCAGCAGTAACGGGTCAAATAGCACCTGCACACCGCCGTTCCCGTCTTTGGTGACCGTCATGGCCAGGTTGGCCGTTTTTAAGTCGATACCGCCGGGTGATACGGCATCGCTGGTCTCCGTGATTACGGCTTGATCGGCCTCGTCCGGCGCCACCATTGCCTTCTCTTGCTTAGTTCTATTTTTTTGGACAAGCTCGGCCCATCTTCGAAGATCGTCACGGTCCGGTCTTCTATTGGGCGGGAGAGCATTCAATGTGTCCAATATTCCTGGGAAATCTATATTCTGCACATCACCGGCTTGTCGTCCCATGACTACGGCATGGAAAATTCTCGAGAAAGCAAATGAGACATTGCCTTTAGCCTTGTCCCATTCTCTGATTAAAGACTCCAGGCGATCCTGACTGCCATTGGCTAGTCTTAAGGCCGTCGCCGCCGTGATAATGCCTTGGGCTATGTCATTCATACGCCGCAATTCGGTGTTGTCCATGCCTGCGGAATTAAACATGGGTCGGGTGTAAATACCGTTGTCCGCAAATAGTCCGTTTAGGGTGTTTCGCTTGGCTGCCCATGCGCGGGCATACGCTGTCACATACATTTGCCTGATGCGTTGCTTTAATTCCGCTTTTTGGTCTGAGTCCCCCATCATTTGGGCCAGCAAATGACCAAAAAACACACTGTTATAGCGGCTTACATCCTCTGCGGCAATACCAGCTATTTGATCTAATCGCTTCGTCTCGAGTATGGTAAAATACCCCGCCTTAAAAACAGCCAGCAGAAGCAGATCATCTGATCGTAGAATTAGGGCTTCCTCTCGTATTCTTATCAAGTCCATGATCGTCTGCAGCTGGGTTTTTTGATCGTTGGCAAACCTCGCCTTGAGAAACCCTCTGGCTAAATCGGCGACCCGTGGTGAGAATCCTTTCAGGGGCAACGCATCGATGATAGCAAAAACATCTTTGCCTTTTTCATTGAGCTCCCTCAATTCTTCAACCATCAACCGCGGTAAGCGCAGTTCGTTTTCCAAATAATCCACCCACTCTTGGGTTGTTTTGAAACCCGCCGTTCTTTTTGCCTTTTGAGCGTCGACTTGGACATCATTGGGAATAGTTACTCCTGGTGCGGTATACCACGGCGAAGGAGGCTGATCATATCCTGCCAGTCTCCTCAACAATTCGCTGGAAAATTTGGTTAAATACGCCAGTTCTTCGGCGGACATTGCCCCACGCGGGTTGACCGCCTCCGCTATCCTTCTCAGGACCTCCGTCTTTATTTTAGGATCTGCCAGCATCATTTCTTCAAATCCAAAAAGATCACGAAAATAATCTGGGGGCAGGAAACTCCGAGGATCCCTCGGATCCATACCTCGCTCTATCATTTCATCCAAAGTCGGAGCCTTGTGCGCTCGCCCGCTAAAATCAATAATGGTGTCTGTTTTCGCATCATAGCCAGCGGCCGAAACAGCTAACGGACTATTCATCACCAACGCAACGGCAACCACCGCTAAGGTCTTTGAAAGGCTTTGCATGGCTCTATTTAAGAGTGGTCTACTGCCAGGAGAATTAGAATGGTACGTGGCCTGAAAATTCTGGGCAACGCCAAATCCACCGGAGAAATACTTCTTAGGAAGAGTTTGCCCGTCACCCCGGGGTTCCTCCTTAATATAGTTAAATACGCCTTGCTTATACGCTTTCAGATATTGCTCATAAATCTTTTCTTTTATAGAAGGGTCAGAAAGATCCACCCCTTTGACCATGCTCTTATCGGTGTAAACTTCATTGAGTAATGCTTCCTTGAGATTCTTCTTGTACCAGCTGGCCAGGATAAGGGAATTATAAATTTGGCGCAAAGTGGCAAAATTCTTACCCGTATTCACTTCCCGCTCAAGCTCCGGGATGATGATTTCCTGCAGAATACTTTTAGCCAGCAGGGAATCCCGGCTTTCCTGGGCATGAGCCGTTGATATGGAAGCCGGGATTTCGCGGACAATTTGAGAGGTCCCGGCATTTTGTTTCGGTTTGGCATTCTTCTGCAGCGCTAGGTAGTCCTCTTCGAGCATCACCTTTAAATGACCGTCGAGCACAAAGGCGGTTTGACCGCTCTCATAAACGTTGGCTTTATCTGCCATGATCCAGACTTTATTGAAAGTATTGACGGGAATCTGCGAAGTCCCAAATTTTTGCTGGGCTTGGGCATAGACGCGGTCCCAAAACGTTTTGCCCAGGCCTTTCTCTGGATAAATCAGCGAAGCGGTTAATTGTTTGAGGAAATAGTCTTGGGCGAGTAGATCCCGGCCCAAAGCGGTTTGTCCTAAGGCTTCCGGGACTATTCGATCTTTTTCATAGGGGCTTAAGTTGACCCAGAGATCTTTTTCAGGAATGGTCAAACAGGCAAAGAAATATTTGACTAAACGGTCCCCTTCTATTTTTAAGCCTCAGCGGAGAGGCCGCTATCCCCGGTGTCCACCACGAAATCAAACAAAAAAGGATTGTCTTTACGAAGGGTTAAACCTTTGATTAAAGCTGTGGCATAGCCGGGGCTTAAGCTGACCATAGTACCGGGGGCAGGCAGCCCTAAAAGGACATCCGCGTGGGCCTGAGATGGGGGTAAATACACGAAAGAGCCGACAAAGGCGGTGACTAGCGCCAGGCTGACCATCTTCTTATATAGATAATCTAACATAGAGAAAGTGTGCCATAATTTTATCGGATATGCAAATTTTATCAGCAGGTATCAGCAGGTATCAGCAGGTAATTTTTAAGCAGCTGCAGGAGGAAAAATGACAATTTTATCTGCGGTAATTTTGGAGTTGGGTACAATGATGCGTTTATAGTCATCGGTCACCATCAGGGTATTAAAAATCTGGATCTCCACCACCCGGCCGTTCGCCCCGCCGGCCTCGATGTGGTCGCCCACTCTAAACGGGTGAAACACGATAAGCAGCACGCCCGAGGCAAAATTGGACAAGGAGCCCTGCAGAGCCAGCCCCACCGCCAAAGAAGCTGCCCCCAAAACCGCTATGAACGACGTGGTTTCCACCCCCAGCTTGTTCAGCGCGGCAATGATCACAAAGGTCATGATCCCGTAAAAAGCCAAGTGCTTGGCAAAGGAGACTAAGGTCAAGTTGACCTTGGTCCGTTCCAATACAGCCCCAAAAAAGTTGGAGATAAGGTGCGCTGCCCAGCGGCCAATGATAAAAATGACCACCGCAGCGAGCACGTTCATGCCATATTGGATAAAGAGCAGATAAATTTTTTCCAGGTCCAGGTCTGGCATTACTCTTCCCTTTCCGGCATCACCACATGGATGGTCGCCCACGCCGCGTTCGACACATCCAGGTCTTGCTGCAAAATGCTGATGTTCCAGTCCCCCACCGCCGCCGGAGAATCATTAAACGGCGGGATGCCAAAATCATTTAAGGCATATTCGGTGCGGCCCATAAAAATCCGCGGAAAATTGGTCCGGTATTCATCGAAAAGGTCTTTGCCATGGTAGAGACGGATATTGAATGTGGCGGGATAACCCCCGCCGCGGGTGCTGCTCACCACAATTTTAGCGTCGATGCGCTCGCCCACGGCATAGGTGTCTTTGGGCAATTCAATTTTTAAAGAAATCGGACTGTATTTTTTGACGGAATAGGGGTCCGCCTGCAAGGGCCCGCTGCTTAAGAGGGACATCGACACAGTTAAAAAAAAGACAATGGCGCCATTCACAGCGCCATTGTACAAAAAATTCTGGGTTTGGGCCAGAATAAATATTAGGTCTGGGGGTGCGGCTCTGCCAAATGCGTTTCCCGTTCCCCTAAACTATAGTACTGCACCGCAGCCCCGCCGATCGCTAGGCCAATGAACACGACGCTCTGCCATATCGGCGCCAGGCTTAAATGGGTTACAATCAGCGCCGCCCCGGTGACCGCGGAAATGAGGATCAAGGCCCTATCAAAAACAAAATACATCACCACCATGCCGATCACCCCTGCGGCCAAAAACATCCACATCGTATAGGACGGATCCAGGATAGGCCCGACAAAATATAAACTCAAATACCCGCCGGCCCCAAACCCGGCCAACATGACCGCCGCCCATTCAAAGGCCATGGCCAGGACCGCGCCCATGATGCCGAAGAACAACGCTAGGCCCATTTGCATAGCTGGGGTGTTTTGCGGCCACCAAACGGCGGAATAGTGCATACCGACCCAGAAGCCGGCGAGGCCCACCATAAGCCAGAACAATTTCCGGCCCAAAAATAACAACAGAAATCCGAAAATCATGCTCGAAGCAATAAGATTCATGGCCCTCTCCCCCCTTCTTAAAAAATGGCGTCAAAAACACCGGCAATGACCCTAAACGGCAACGCCAAAATTTCCCCCACCACATGGAAAGTCCCGCCCAAAATACCCCCCTCGCTGTGAGGTGTGTCGGTGGTGTTCGTTTCGGTGGTCTGGGTCTTGGTCTGGATTGTGGTGTCTTGCGCCGGCTCGATGTTGCTGGCCCGGTCTGTGGTGGTGGTTGTTTCTGTCCGGGTGGTGCTGGCCCGGTGCGCACAGCCGGTTGCGGAAAGCACAGGCATGGTAAGTAAAACACAAATCATTAAAAATCGCATCATGGCCCTCCCGTTAGTTTTAAGTGAATCTACTGGATGTAGATTACTAAACCCCATGTGAAGAGGGCATGAATATACCATTAAAAAAACTTCACGTGGTGTCTTCGTCAAATTCATTCGAAGGACGCCGGCCCAGCGCGAATTCAATTTTGGCGATCAAATTAAGCGGCATAAAAGGTTTAAGGATAAAATTCCGGATGCCGCAAAGTTTCATCATGAGCACATGCTCTTGCTCGGTAAAAAACCCCGTCATGGCCACAATCGGGACATCCTTCATTTTCTCCGAATGCCGCAATTGGTCCGCCAATTGAAAGCCGCTTTTGGGGCTCATCTTCAAATCCAGCAGGATAAGGTCTGGATTGGTTTCATTGGCCAGCTCCAACGCTTTGGTGCTGTCCGGCAGCGTCTGGGTGTCGTATCCGCTTTGAGAGAGGATTTCTTCCAATTCCTCTAAAAACTCCACATTGTCATCTACAATCATGATCCTGGGATGGTCGACGGCAAAATCTTTGGTGAACATAGGATTCTCCTTATTTTTGCGTTCGTTAGGCGTATTTCTTAATCTCTTTCACCAATACCGGAATGAGTACCGGCTTATTCATGACCGCATCGGCGAATTGCAGCGACTTTTCCACCTCGGGATCGGCTGTGTTGTTTAAGGCCGTTTCTCCCATCGGGCGTCCGGACAACACAATGACTTTAAGGTTCGGGGCCCGGCGCTTGACGGTTTCCAATACTTGATATCCGTTCATTTTCGGCAGCTTAAGGTCCAAAATGATCACGGCATATTGGTCACGTTCTATAAGAGCGGTGGCCTTAAACCCGTCCATGGCCACGTGCACCTCGTACCCCTCGTCGCCTAAAATCTCTTTAAGCTCCATACACAGCTCTTCGTCATCGTCAATGATGAGCAACCTCTTGTTCACTATGCCTCCGGCTGATCGGCAAAATCACGTTAACGCTGGTGCCTTCCCCGGTGCGGCTGGCAATTTCAATTTTGCCGTGGTGAAGGGTCACCAGCTCATTACAAATCGTCAAGCCAAGTCCGGTCCCCTTGGACTTACGGGTAAAAAACGGCTCAAAAACTTTTTGTAAGTCTTCCTGCTCAATGCCGGCCCCATTGTCTTTAAAAACCACCCGCACTTGATTTGAGTCTTCAGCCCGGGCCAGGATTTCTACCTGCCCGGTTTTATTTGGGAAGGCCTGGCAGGCATTGTTTAAAATATTAACAAACACTTCCCTCATCTGGTGCGGGTCTGCCTCAATGAAGTTGATCGCCGGGGCCTGGTACTCCTTTTTGATGATGATGTCATGGTCGTGGAATTTGCTGCGGGTGACGCCGATGCATTCCTCAATGAGGCTGTTGAGCGGCACCTGCTCATAGGAAGGGATTTTGATGCGCGAATAACTGAGCAAATTGTCAATGATGCGATTGCCCTCCCAGACTTTTTTCTCGATGTTGATGAGGTGTTTGTCATTCTCGAAATTTTGGTTCTTGCGTTTCAAATTATAGGCCGCCATGTGGATGACCCCCAGCGGGTTGCGCAATTCATGGGCCACGGTGGCGGCCAAAGTTCCGATGTCCGCCAGACGGCTTGCGTGTTTGAGTTCCTGCTGGGTCTGGACCAACTGCCGGGAACGTTCATCGACGAGCTGCTCCAGGCTTTCTTTGTCCCGTTTTAAGACTTCCTCGGCCAATTTGCGCTCGGTGATGTCGATGCAGGAACCGATGAACCCGGAAAAATGACCGTCCGCCGTAAAGCGCGGCACGCCGGTGGCTAGAATCCATCGGTAGTTCCCGTCGGCCCGGCGCAGGCGGTAGTCCATGGTGAATTTTTCATGGGCCTTGAAGGATTTCATATACTGGGTCCAGCAGCGCTTGATGTCGTCGGGGAAAAGGCCCTGGATCCAGCCGTGTCCCAACTCTTCTTCCATGCTTTGGCCCCGGAAATCCAGCCATTCCTGGTTAAAAAACGTGCAGATCATGTCCGCCCCGGACATCCAGATCATGACCGGAGCGGTGTCGGCCATGGATCGGAACCGCTGTTCACTTTCCTGCAAAGATAATTTCGAGCGCTGCTGGTCCTCTTCCCATTCCTTGCGGTGCGTGATGTCGCGGTAATTGAAAACCACCGCGCGCATGGCCGGGTCATGCAATAAATTGTGGCCCGTGCCTTCGATCCACCGCCAATCCCCGTTCTTGTGACGGAAGCGGCATTGGCCGTCCACGATGTTTCCGGTGGCGGCAAGAGCTTGGCCTAGCCGACCCTGCACATACGCATTGTCCCCGGGATGGACATAGGCCATGTAATCACGAAATTCCTCCAGCGAATAGCCCAGCATTTTAGTCACCGACGGACTGATGTAAGTTACCCTGGCCTGGTCGTCCATGAGCACAATCATATCCTGGCTGTTTTCCACTAGACCCTGAAACCTCAGACTCCCCCGCCGCACTTCCTCTTCCGCCCGCTCCCGTTCATTCAACGCCACGGCCAAAACCAGCCCTGTCAACGTCAAGATGCCGACAAACGACTGCAACAGCAGCATCGACAACACCGGATCAGCGCTGACAAAGGGACCCAGCCCATTGGTGGTCCCCTGCAATCCGCAAACCAAAGTGATAAACGACGTGGCAATGGTCCCCCAATACCCGAAGCGATAGGTGGACCACACCATGATCGGTAAACTCAAATAGATGGTTGGAAAAAACGGCGTATTGATCCCCGGCTTGGTGCCAAAAATGACGCTGTTGACCAAAGCAATGACCACCAGCATGGCCAATGTCTCCACAAAACGTTTGGCCGACTGGATTTTCAGCGGCGCATAGCGGGCCGCCAAAAACAGCGGGGTCAAAATCAAAATACTTAAGACATCGCCCATCCACCACACGTACCACATCGTCTGATATTCCGCCGGCGGAAAACTTTTGAATAAACTAACCGCCGTCACCCCCACCGAGGCGCTGACTAAAGCGGCGACCAGAATCACGCCGGCCAATTTAAGAATGTGCGGGATGCGAAAGCGGGGCAGGCGGCGTCCAATCAGCGTGTTGAGTAAAAATACCCCCAACACGGCTTCGGCGGTGTTGCCCCAGGCGATGAGAAAGGCCAGCACAAACGAAGCGGCGGGGACTGTCAAAAAGTGGCTGGCTAAAGAAATATGCAGATTGGCCAGGAACGCCCCCAGCCAAATGCCCGGCCACAGCTGGAAACCAAAAATCAGCAGGCCAGTAAAGGCAATGCCCGACGGCAACCACACCGGCGAGGCATTGGTTTCTTTAAAGGCAAACTGAAGACTCCACATCGCTGCCACATAATAGAGCCAGGCCAGCGCCAGGATGCGCAAAACATCGTACACCCGGCGAGGATCTACGGTGGGGAACACACGTGAGGATTGGGTAAGAATGATTTTTTTAAACATGAGACGAGACGTTTCAGCCTGCCAAAGCATGCTGGACTTTGGCCAAAAGGTTCATGGGACCTTCGGATTTGTCAAAATAATTCTCCGCCTGCGGCAGCAACTCCTTCTGCTTCTCGACCGGATACACACTGCTGACAATGACTTTAATGTCAGGGTTATACTCTTCGATGATTTCAAATATCTTTTGGCCGTTGATTTTCGGCATCTTAATGTCCAGCAAGACCAGGTCAATGTTTTCCCTGACCAAGATGCTGGTGGCAGCCTGCGCATTATTGGCGCAGCGGACAATATAGCCCGCCGGCACCAGTAAACGCAAATAGATGTCGGTGATCCTCTGTTCGTCCTCCACAATGAGTACTTTTTTCATGATATTTTACCTTAGTTATGACAATGTCAAATGCACGTCAGCTGGCGTATTAAAGATACCAAGGGAGGTATGAACAAAACGTGAAATTAAAATTAATTTATTTTAATAATATAAATACATCAAAGCTGTGCGGGAAGCATGATGTGAAAGGTGGTCCCCTGGTTGATGCGGCTGGTGACCCTCACCTGGCCATGGTGGATTTTCAAAATGGAGTGCACAATGCTGAGGCCCAAACCATTGCTGCGGAACTCATTTTGTCCGGTGCGGTCGGAATGGTAAAATTTGTCAAAAATTTTGGAAATGTCCTGGGCGGGAATGCCCACCCCGTTGTCAGAGATCAAAACCAGGATTTTTTTTCTTTTGCAGGCCACCTGCAGCTTAATCTCCCCCGGCGGCAAAGTGTACTTTAGCGCATTGTCGATGATGTTAAAAAACATCCGCCGCAAATGCAGTTTGTCCGCAGTGATGAGGATTTTGCTGTCCGGCAACACGGCCTTGATCTGATGGCCCTTATCGGCGGCCAGGATTTCGGTCTGCTCGCAAATCTCGCGGAAAAATTCCACAAAGTCAAAACTCTGAAAATTAAAACCCTCCGGATGGTAGTCTAGCCGGGCCAGCAGCAAGAGGTCTTCAATGGTCTTGCGCATGCGGCTGGCCTCCTCCATATTGATGCGGATGGTGGAACGGTACTCATCCACGTCGCGGGGCTGCCCCAGTGCCAGCTCCGACTCGCCTTTAATGATGGCCAAGGGCGTTTTGAGTTCATGCGCCACCTGGGAGCTGAATTCATTGATGTGGGTGAAGGAACGTTCCAGCCGCCCGATCATGTCATTAAACGAACCCACTAGATATTCAATTTCGCTATCTAAGTGTTCGGTTTTGATGCGCGCGTCCAGGTCTTCGTGGGTGATGCGGTTGGCGGTGCGGGCGATTTCCTCGATGGGGCCCAGCAGCCGTTTGACAAAAAATAGCCCCACAAAACTGGTCAGGATCAAGACCAGCGGGATCCCCAAACCGGTGGCTTGCAAAAAGCTGCCCAGCACGCGTTCAATCGGTTTTAAAGACGTGCCTATGGTTAAGACCGAAACTCGCTGGCCTTCCCGAGCATAGGGAACCGCGATCACCCGGTACGCATTCCCGCTAAACCGCTGGTTATAAAACATCGGCTGTTTGCTGCCCATCGACAGTTGTGCCAGGGTGACGAATTGAGGGACCATTTTGGCGGGAAAATTCCGACTTTTGATGGCGCGGGTCGGCTGCAGCGAAATGAAGGCGATAACCGTGTCGCTTAAACGCATGGCATCGGCCCGTTCCTCCCACTTGGTTTCCAGGCGCTTGAGCTTGCCCTGCTCAAACATGCCCACCGGAAAATTCTCCACCGGATAAAGCAGCGTTTTCTTGACCGCCGCATCCAAGACCTGGGGTTTGTCGCCGAGTGAAGCATAATTTTCAATTGCGGCCATGACTTCCCGGGCCTTGAGCTTTAAGCTGAAGTCAATATTTTGATAGAGGTAAAAAGCGAGGATGGCATACAACACCACACTAAAAACCACCAAGATGATGCCCAGGATAACCGTGTAGAGCACGCTGAACTTGAACTTGATAGAATTGAATTTAATGGCGGCTGCTAAACTTTTGAGCGGTGAGGATAAAAAGGATGCCTTCATTCTTTAAGGATATAACCGGTGCCTCGAATGGTCTGGATCAAGGAACTACCAAACCCCCGGTCAATCTTGTCCCGCAAATGTTTGACATAGACGTCAATGACATTGGTGAAACTATCGAAATCCTCCTGCCAAACATGCTCGGAAATCATGGTGCGGGTGATGACTTCATTGGCATTCAACATAAAATATTCCAGCAACGCGTATTCTTTGCTGGTCAAGGTAATGGCCCTGTCCTGGCGTTTAACTTCCCTCGTCAATTGGTTGAGTTCGAGGTCGGCAACTCGCAACATATTCTGTTTTTCTTTAACTTCGCGGCGCAACAAGGCCCTGACTCTGGCCAAGAGCTCATCAAAGACAAACGGCTTGGTCAAATAATCGTCCGCCCCCACGTCCAAACCCCGCACCTTGTCCCTGACCCCGCTGCGGGCCGTCAGCATCAAAATAGGGGTGGCGATTTTGTTCTTTCTCAACTCTCTGCAAATAGAGATCCCGTCCTTGTCAGGCATAAGGATATCGAGAATAATCAGGTCATATGGGTTAATTTCGGCCTTTTCCTGGGCTTCCTGAGAGTCGTTGGCCACATCCACCACATAATGGCGCTCTTTCAAACCACGGGCAATAAAGCCAGTCACCCTTTTTTCATCATCTATGACTAAGATGCGCATGTATTCTCCTCCGCTTGGGGTACATTTCCGTTAATAGGAAACTTTAGTCCTGAAACAAAAAATTGTCAATGGTTATCGTTTGACGTCCCCAACGCTGTTGATTGTGCCGCAACCGGTGAAGACTAAGACACTTACACATGAAGTTGAATAGATTTATCACATCCGCCATGAACCGGACATGAATTCTTCATGAAAATATTTTCATGTCAAAAAAAGGCCGGTCTTGGACAGACCGGCCGAAGGAAAGATCACACAGGAAGGGGCTATTCCTCTTCATCGTCCTCCCAGGGAAAGCTGACATAGGTGGTGACTTTGCCTTCTAAAAAGTCTGCCTCATCTGTATAGCTGTAATACGGCAATTGCAAATCCTGCGGCTCCAGAGGATCGTTGTTGGCGTAGCGGGACGCGAAAATATCATCATCGTCTTTCTGCTGTGTGGGGAACAATTCCGCTGCCGATCGATCCTGCTGCCATTTCCTTTGGTGGATATTCTTTCTCATGACTACTCCTTTCCCTAGTAAGGACGGGGTTGTTTGCGAACTATGGATGTTATCGTACTAAAATAAAAATGAAGAGAACATGAATCGTAAATTAAAAATTTTTAAGTCGAGGGATTGGTCAGAAGGAAAAATTGATGCTGGCAGCGACGGCAGTGGCGTCCAAGAACTGGCCTTCGATGTTCAGCCAGGTTTTCGCGTTCAGCGGAATGTCGAAGCCGGTGATCAAACCGGCGGTGCGGACGGGTTGTTCTCTTTTGCGTTGATCATTGATCCAGTGGATGTGGTCCACCCTGGACCACCGGCCTCCAATGTAGGGGGTCAATGCTTTAAGTTCATAAGAAACCAGGCCGGAAAATTGCCAATCGTCCAGCACGGCTTTATTTCTGCCGTTGCCGATCACCTTTGAATAGGGGTGAATGCTGATATGTTGAAATCCAATCACGGCCTTGGTTTGCTCGTGTTCCAGGACCCGCACCCTAAACCCATACCCGCCGCCTAAAAACGGGGTGTAATTGATGTCTCCGGCCGCGGCATTGCGAGAATGCACATGGCCCGCCCCGCCCTTCAAATCCAAACACAACCAGTCAAATATCCCCAGGGTGAGCAGACCAAAATGCTGCAAACTGCTGATTTTGCCATAATCTTTTTCCAATTTGCTGTAAAAAATATTGTAGGCTTGCAAACCCACGGTCGCATGACGGCTCTCGGGCATACGGGTGCCGTAGGCCGGCGCCGCGACGGCTGTTACCGGGAAAGAGAACAAAGACACGACCAAAATGAATGTGCGCATTAGGCCGCATCGCTCCAGTCGTATTGGGTTTCCAGCAAAAAAATAGTTTGGATGAAGGCCAGATGCGAATACCCCTGGGGAAAATTTCCGGTCAAACGCCCGGTGGCCGGCTCAATGTCTTCGGAATAAAGTCCGAATTTGTTCGCGAAGGAAATCATTTTTTCTAGCATGACTCTGGCCTGCTGTTCTTGCCCAATTAAATAGAGGGCATTGATCATCCAAAAAGTGCACACAATGAAGGCGTTTTCCGGAACCCCAAACTCATCCGCAGCTTTGTAACGCAACACAAATCCTTCCCTGGTCAATTCCCGGTGCAAGGTCTGCACGGTGCTGACCATGCGGGGGTCTTTGCGGTCCAAAAAGCCGTAGTGCAACATCAAAAGGCTGGAAGCATCCAGCTCCCCTCCTCCATAATACATCATAAAACTTTGCTGGTCCTGGTTCCATCCATTTTTTAAAATATCGTCCTTGATTTCATCCGCCACTTTTAGATACCCCGGCACATACCGGGTTTTCCCGACGAATTGCGCGATTTTGGCGGCCCGGTCCATGGCCACCCAATTCATCAGTTTGGAATGCACAAAATGCCGCATGGGCCCCCGCCTCTCCCAAATGCCGCTGTCAGGGTCTCGCCAGGTGGCCAGCACGCGATTGACGAGGGAACGCACCAGGGTCCAGATTTCCTCATTGACCCCTATGACCTCCTTAGGGTTGGCAATAAAAAACGCATAGATGGTTTCAATCAATTCGCCGTACACATCGTTCTGTTTTTGCCTATAGGCGTCATTGCCCACGCGCACCGGGCGGGAATTTGCGTAACCGCTAAGATGCTCCAGGACCCTCTCCTCCAGCAGGCGTTCGCCGTTGATGCCGTACATCACCGCGATGTCCTCATGTTTAAGCAGCATCCGGTTTAAAATGAATGAAATGTACCGGGACGCGGAACGCGCGTGACCCAAATGCGTGTATAGATAAATGATCATGGCTGAATCGCGCATCCAGCAATAACGGTAATCCCAGTTGCGGTCCTTCCCGATAATTTCAGGCAAAGACGTGGTCGGGGCCGCAATCACCGCGCCGGTGCGTTGGAACATCAAGAGTTTTAAGGTGATGATCGAACGGATGAGCATTTCCCGGTATCTCTCCGGAATTTTGGTGCGGTACACCCAGTACATCCAATGGCTCTTGGTGCGTTCATACTCGACCAGGATCTTTTCGGGGTTTATCGTTTCCAGTTTCTCATGGTAGGACAATAAAAAATAGGATGACTCCTTGATTTCCATTTCCTTATTACTCAGGACATCGTGGAGATTCAAATTCGAGTACAGATAAAAACTGTTGTACTCTCCGCTCATCGAGGTGATTTTTAAATATTCGCTCGAATGGACAAAGTGCGCCTCGCTTAAGGCATAGTTGGGGCGCGGTTGAAGCTCAACGGTCATTTTTGGATTCCCCTGGACCAGACGGATGATGCGGTGGATTTCGGACGGGCAATACACCTCCCCTTCGGCGAGTTCAAAGCGGGGCATGTAATCGCGGACCTCAAAAATGCCGTCTTTGGTGGTGAAAATGGTTTTTAAGATGGGAGTATGGGTGATGTAGGCCTGCTCGACACTGACCACGTCCTTGGCCCAAATCTTGAAATGGCCGCCTATTTTTTGGTCCAGGAGACGGGCAAAAATCGACGGGGAGTCAAAAAAAGGCAGGCACAGCCAGTCAATGGAACAATCGTCGTTAACCAGGGCAGCGGTGGTGCAATTGCCGATAATGGCGTAGTTAAATTGCGCTGAGTGTAAAATAGAATGTGGACCCCTTGCTGACTTCCGATAAAAGCGTCGCTTGAAAGACTATACGCTGGGTTTTCCATGAATGCCATGGAAATTTAATCCAGCGTATTTTTATGATAAACGGTTTTTCTATAACCGCGGAATTGGGAGACCGGTTTGACTGTTGGTCTTGCTTGACCAGTTCATACCGGTGTTGGTGTTTGCGAGGCTGCCCGAGCCGCCCGCTGCCCCGCTTGGGGAAGTGGTATTCTGAGCATGGCTCATGGTTGTCCATATCCCGACGATAATCAACATCACCACAACATAAACTTTCATATCATCCTCTCTTTTTTGCGTGTCTCATTGATCAAATTATAGAGGAATGCAGATGAATGCTGGGTTAATAGAATATTAAACTCGGCAGGTTATTGAATATAGACGGTCTTAATGTTGATGAATTCACGGATGCCGAAACCGGACAACTCGCGTCCATACCCGGATTCCTTGATCCCGCCAAAGGGCAGGCGAGGGTCAGATTTGACCGCGGTGTTCACAAAACAGCATCCCGCTTCCAGTTCATGCGCGGCGATGTGTTCCGCGCGCTCCACGTCGCGGGTGAATACCGCAGCACCCAGGCCGAAGACCGTGTCATTGGCCACCCGAATGGCTTCTTTGTCATCCGTGACCGGAATGATCGACGCCACCGGACCAAAGAATTCGTCATGATAGGCCGGCATCCCGGGTTTGACGTCGGAGAGCACGGTGGGCGGATAAAAAGCCCCGGGGCCGTCGGGGATAGATCCCCCGAGCAACAGCCGCGCTCCCGCTTTAAAAGATTCCTGCACCTGGCGATGCAACTGATCTCTTAAATCATGGCGGGCCAGCGGACCTAAGGTGACCCCCTCTTTCGTCGGCGGGCCCATGACCTGCTGCCGCATTTGCTCGACGAATAGGACTTCAAATTTGCTTAAAATGGCATTCGGGACAATGAAACGTTTGGCCGACACGCAGCTTTGCCCCGCATTAATGAGTCGCGAGGCCGCACAGGTTTGGGCGGCCGCTTCGAGGTCCGCATCAGGCAGCACGATGTAGGCGTCGCTGCCGCCAAGTTCCAGCACCGTCTTCTTGATCATGGCTCCGGCTTTCGCGGCCACGGCTTTGCCGGCCTGCACACTGCCGGTGACCGTCACCGCATGCACCAGCGGATGCTCGATGAGTTTTTCCACGCGTTCACTTTTGACCAGCACCGCGCGCATTAATCCGTCGGGAAAGCCGCACAATTTAAAGAGGTTCTCGATGGCCAAGGCCACGCCCGAAACATTGGACGCGTGTTTGAGGACCAAGGCATTGCCTGCCATTAGAATCGGGGCCGCGCAACGGTACACCTGCCAAAAGGGATAATTCCAGGGCATCACGGCCAGGACCGTGCCCAAGGGTGAAAAATGCACATAACTTTTTTGGGCGTCGGTGGCAACGGGCTCATCGGCCAAAAACGCCGCCGCAGTGTCGGCGTAAAATTCACACACCCAGGCGCATTTGTCAATTTCTCCCTCCCCCTGTTTTAAGGGTTTGCCCATCTCATTCGCCATGAGTTGGGCCAGCAAGGCCCGGTTCTTTTGTAAGGCGGCGGCCATGGCCTTCATTTTCACGGCCCGCTCCTTAAACGGAAGGCGGTGCCAAATCAGGAAGGCAGATTTGGCCTGGTGCACGATGTTTTCAAGACCCTCCTGGGTGTGCTCGTCGTAGGATTGGATGATCTGCCCGGTGGCAGGATTGATGGATGTGAGTTTCATTTCTTCCTCGAGACAATGGCTTTAAGTTTTTGAATGAGCTCGGCATTGACGCTGTTGTCGATGGGAACTTCAAAAACGCACAGCTCCCGGTCGCTCAGCGCCTTGGTCAACTGGGTCTTCATTTCAGAAACTGTGCGGGGTCGATAAGATTGGATGCCAAAGCTTTGCACAAATTTAGGAAAATCGGGATTGGTCAACTGAGTACCGGTGCTGCGGCCGCGGCTCATCTGCTGCTTCCAGCTGATCAAGCCGTAGTCATTGTCGTTGAAAATGATGGCGGTAAAGGCAACCTTTAGGCGTTTGGCGGTTTCCAATTCCTGGGCGTTCATCATAAATCCTCCGTCGCCCATGACCGCCACAATCCGGCGCTGCGGCTCATACAACGCTGCCGCGACAGCGCCGGGCAAAGCAATCCCCATGCTGGCCAAGCCGTTGGAAATGATGCAGCCGTTGGGGCATTTGGCGGAAAAATTCCTGGCCACCCAAATTTTATGGGTGCCCACGTCGCTGATCAAAAGGTCGTCGCCGTGCATGAGCTCATTGAGCACATGAATGACCCCTGGCACCGTGAAGGTTTCCCCATGAGGCGCGTATCCCGCAATGTCCTCAATGATGCGTTGGCGCACCGGCGCATACCATTGACCATCAAAGCGGTGGCCGTCCTTTGCCAGGGCCTGGTTGAGTTCCCTTAAAGTGGCTGGAATGTCCGCCACGATCTCGACGCAGGGCTGGTAATGGGCGTACACTTCCGCGGAAGTGAAATCCACATGGATGATTTTCTTGTCCTTCTTAGGGTTCCATTGATCAGGGGCATATTCCGCAATGTCATACCCGACGGTGACCACCACATCCGCTTTGTCCACCGCTTCCATGACAATCTCGCGGAATCCGAAGCCAATGGTAAAAAGGAGTTGCGGCTGACTGTCGGCCACAGCCCCCTGGCCCATAAACGTGTGCACCACTGGAATGTTGTACCGCCGCACAAACGCGCTCAACTCTTCGGAGGCAAGCTTGCGCACGGCCCCGTTGCCGGCGATGATCAAAGGATATTTGGCCGCCTTCAGAAAGTCCACCGCTTCCTTCAAGGCGTGTTGATCCGGGTCAGGCCGTCGAACTCGAGTAGCGCGGATGGGTTTGCCGGTGGTTTCCATCCCGGCGATGTCCTCGGGAAATTCAATGTGGGTGGCCCCTGGTTTTTCGCTTTCCGCCACTTTAAAAGCTTTGCGCACAACTTCAGGAATCACGTCCGGGCTGGCAATGGTGGTGTTCCATTTGGTGATGGGACGAAACAGCTCGACGAGGTTGACATATTGATGACTCTCTTTGTACAACCGATTCAATCCGGCCTGGGCGGAGATGGCCACCACCGGACTCTTGTCCAAATTCGCATCCGCCACGCCGGTGACTAAATTGGTTGCGCCGGGCCCTAACGTGGATAAGCACACACCGGCCTTCCCGCTCAAACGTCCCCACATATCTGCCATAAAAGCCGCGCCCTGTTCGTGGCGGGTGGGAATGAATTTAATGGACGATGCCTGTAGAGAAAACAGCAGGTCTTCGGTCTCTTCCCCCGGGATGCCAAAGATGTATTTTACCCCTTCATTTTCCAAACACTTCACAAAAAGATCCGATGCTTTCATATGTTATCCTTGCAAGGTAACGGACACTAAGCGGCGGGCCGCCTTAGTGAGATTTCTCACCAAACCAAATTCGGCTTGGATCAAACGCCGGGTTTTACTCCACTTGCTGTCACCAACAGCCCGACGTATGAAACCATGCCGCACCGATAAAGACGTATACGCTGCTAAAGCGTTCTCGACGATCTTGTCCATTTGAAACTGACCGGCGGTTTTGCGGCAAGCTTGCCGGATTTTGGTCCGTTCCGGGCCGGAACGTTCCTTGATCCAATCCAGGGCGGCAACAAAAGCATCAGCATCCTCTTTCTCAAGCAGACGGCCGTTGATTTTGTCTTCTACCACGTCCCTGACCCCGCAAGCATCCACGGCCACGATCGGCACCTTGGCGGCGAACGCTTCGGTCAAGACCAGTCCCTGGGTCTCACTTTGAGACGCAAAAGCAAACACATCCATGGCGTGGTAGGCCGCGGTCTTTTCTTTCCCCTCCACCGTGCCTGCCATGCGCAAACGCTCACTGACCCCCTCCTTGGCAGCGATCTCCTTGATGACAGCTTCCGACGGACCGCTACCGAGCAGCAAAAAATACGCCTGGGGATGCTTACGCACAAACAACGTCACCGCCCGCGTCAAGAATTCCATATTCTTCTCCGGGGCCAAACGGCCCAAATGCCCCACCACAAAGGCGTCCGCCGGGATACCCTGCTTTTTACGGAACGCCCTGCCGGCTCCGCGGGAAAATTCATTGACCCGCAAACCGGTGGGGATGACCTCGATGGGAGTCTCCACCCCTCGTTCTTTGATCAATTTCGCCACACTTATGCTGGGTGCAAACACTTGGTCGGCGAGGTTGGCATAACCGGTTGAAAGCGCAATGACAAATTGTTTCAGGGCTTGCTCGTTGCCGGGCAGGTAATGCACGTTCTCTTCATATAAACTGTGATGGGTAAATACCAGCGGGACATTGTACCGGGCCGCCACCCGCAGGGCCGTGTCGCCAATAAAGAACGGATGATGCGAATGCACGATGTGTGGCTTAAAACTCCCCAGGGCTTCGGCCAGTCCGCCGGGGATGGGAAGTTGCACAGAAAAATCCGAGCCGTTGAATCTTTGCACCGCTGGAATGCGGATGATGTCCTTTTCCGAAGCAGGGGCGCCCTCATATTCCGGAGTAACGATGACCACGCGGTGCCCCCTTTGACGAAATTCTTCGCTAAAATATTCCACGGATTTTTCCAAACCCCCCAAGAGCGGCTTATACGTGTTGGTCATCATCAAAATGTTCATCGCACTCCTCCTGCGGTCCGACTCCCGAATTCCATTGCCGACATCCCCGGCTCAGCCACGCCTTTGGGTCCTCCCGGCAAATGCACTTCAATGGTCGGCGCGGCCGCGTGCCACTCGGCTGCCCATGCAACCCGCAACCGGTCCTTAGTATGCACAGTCACAGATATTTTGCCGAATGAGGTCCGGGTGGGTCCCAAAAACAAGATCTGTCCTTTCTCCAGCCATTCCGCTGGCAGGCCGGAACATAAAATCAAAGTGTCTTTTTCCTCACGCACAAACATATTGCGCAGCATCAAAACCCATTCGGCGGCCGCCCACACATGCTGTCCGTCGCCCATACATCCACCCTTGGTTTGCGGGTGGATCGCCTCGGGCCATTGCCCTGTGGGGCTGGCCCATTCCGCGACTTTGCGGACAATCTCAAAAAACCTCGGATCACCGGCCCGCAACAACACCTGGGCTAAGTGCAAACTCAAATACGCGTTAATACCGGAATGGCTGACTTCATGGTAATAAACGCCGTCGAACAAATATTTTTCCAACAGAAAGTCCACAGTGCATTTCATCCGCTCATCATCGGGAGGCAGCAGCCGCAACGGATAGCTGGCTGCCAAGGACCCCACCGCACCACCGTCCATCCGCCGGTAAGGGGACGCCGGGATGCCTCGGCACTGCCGTTGACGGACATGTTCCAGGCTTTGCTCAATGGCCCGGGTGAGTTCGGTCGCCTCGGCGGCAAATCCCTCGGCAACTTCTCGATGAGAAACCATCAAGGCCGCTGCCGCACGCAAACCCGCCACCGACCAAAAATCATCCCAATAGTAAAAATCACTTGGACCCAAATGTTCGGCACTGAAACCCGCCGGCATGAGGCCGGCATGCGCGCCGGTGGTAGTACCGCTCAAGCGCTTGCGTCTGATCCAGGCGGCACCGGCGGCGACACTTTTTAACAAATCCGGACCAATGACCGCCGGGGCCATGGTGCTGTAGCGGTGGATGATCCACAAGGCCTGGCCATTCGAATCCCATTCGCCGTCCTGCGATTTAAAATACCCTAAAGGGGTTTGCCGTTTGGGAAACGCATGCACAATGGCTTCCATGTTCTTCATGAGTCCTGTGGCCAGCATGGCATCCAGGATAAAAGCCGCGTCGCGAAACCAAAAACGCTTATAGGTGAATGGCCCTGGATAAACATCGCCGGGCGAATGCAAAATCAAGGTGCGCAAGGCTGTTTCGTACAAACACTGAAAAGATTGATCAGGGACTTCTATACGGCAATAATTATGCAAATGCTCTTTCCACAGGGTGGTCCTGACCGGCGCCTTGGACAATGGCACTTCCACCGTCACTTCAAAATTTTGATGCGGGGACAAAGCATAAAGCGCGGCAGCCGTGGCCATGCCCACCGGGCAATGGATTTTGTCTGTGGCAATGGCCACCTGCTCCCGAGGCGAAGGGCCGGGCCGGGCAATGTCTCCATCATGATAGTTGGAAAACGCGTAACTTTGCGGGGGCAGGCGCAGGCGGACATTATGTTCGCCATTGACCAGCCATCCTTCCTCGTCGCTTAAACGGTCCAGGTCGTGGACAAAACTCACCCCCTCGGTATTAAACGGCCGCACGCACACCAACAGCCAGGCCTGGCTCGACGTGAGGGCTTGATAGCACACCACGCATTTGGGAATGGATTGGTCCACAATGACTTCCGCCTGGGAGCGCAAGTACATGCCTTCAGACGTTGATGAGGTGAGCACCCTTAACCCGTCCAAATTCAATTGCTGATGGACATAAGGCATTTGGGCTGGGATGAGCGATGCTCCGTTCTCCGCAATGATCCAGGCATCTAGAGACCATCCGTCAAAAAAAGGAGTCACTAATCCACGCGGGTCTACTAAAGGATAATCCGCATAATCCGGAACACCCAGCGCCGTCCAATTGCGATGCGTCAAATTGATGTGGGAAAGATTAAAAGCCCGCGGCAGAAATGCCGGATCGTGGGGATTGAACTGATGATAGACCCAGAACGGCCATATCCAATCGAGGTTGTGCTGGATGGCCTGGCTGTTTAACACCCCCCGGGCTTGCAGTGTCATGCCGGAACGTAAGAGTTCCGACGGCACCCAAACCTCCGAGGGGCGGGCAAAACGTTGCAACTGACCAAAAAGCACCCGGGGATCCAAAAATCCTTGGGCCTTTGCCATGCGGGTCAAGAAAAACCCCATGAGAGACCACCGGTTCCATATCATTTTTCTTCGGACACCTGGAGATCGTTATGGACTTTTCCGTAACCAGCCACTCCGGTGGCTTGTTCGCCCACCGACTTTTTCTCGACTTCGGATTCCACGGTGCCTTTCAGGACGATCACTCCTTCAGACGCGGTCACTGCCACATACGGGAGGGCCTCGGCCAGAGCTGGCTCTTTCTTTATGGCTTCTTTGGTGTCTTCGATCAATTTCAAGTCCTGATAAACGTCCTGCCGGGCCTTTTCAATGGCCTCGCCCGTGAGAGGATTCCCTTCACTGACGAACCGGGACACCGACTCAAAACTCTGCACGTGTTGCTCGATGTCAAACCTTTTCTGCGTCTTAAGTTTCTTCATAGTTCCCCCTTCCGCCTTGGCAAGGCACCGCCGCTAAACGCGGCGAATGTCCTCACCTATCCGGGCGGTTATCTTGAGAGCGACGTTACACCGATGGGACGCGTCGACCTAAAAGCAAAGAAATAAAGAAAAGGACCAAAAAGACTACAAACAATGCTTTGGCGATTTCGGTGGCCGTACCCGCAATTCCGCCGAACCCAAAAAACGCTGCCACGATGGCAATCAATAAAAAGCTAATGGACCAACTTAACATAAGTACCTCCTTGATTGGTTAATCGTTATGCTCCACGGTTTCCTTGATGTTTTTCCCGGTTTGTTCCATATCTTGGCCAGCCCCCTTCATCGTATTGCACCCAACGATCGAGGCAATGAAGGCCACGGCGACTAACTTAACAAATAAGTTCCGCATTGATGTTCTCCGTTTGATTAGCTTACGTTCATATTATTAACGACTCTATCCACACCTTTGATGTCGGTCACCAGTTTGGTCACTAGGTCTTTCTCAGCCTGGTTTTTGGCATTGCCGCTGACCGTCACAACCCCGTCACGGGTCTCGACTTTAGTCCCGATGGCGCTGGTTGAGCGATGCGACAACAAGGCTGTCTTGACTTGCGCGGTGATGGATGCATCATCAATTTTTTCCTTAAATGTTTGTTTGTCTATCTGGTCAGGATTGTCGTTCTTGGCGATGACCATGTCGTTTCGGACGGATTTCACTCCCTCGACATCCTTGGCATATTCGGCGGCCAGGTCTTTTTCAGCTTGACTTTCCGCTTCGCCTCTCAAAGTTACTATACCGTCTTTGGTTTCCACCTGGGTCCTTAAACCGCTAACACTGCGGTGAAACACCAATGCGGCTTTGACCTTCATAGCCAACCAAGCGTCCGATTGCTCCGGTACTTTCCCCCCACGAACTTCCAGGGTATTTTCCACCCGTTGTACTCCCGGTAAACCCGCCGCCGTTTCTTGGGCCAAGCCCCGATGATTTTCTTGATCCACCGTGCCAGTCAATGTCACCACGCCGTGTTTGACATGGATATCAATCTGATCGTCTCTCAAATAAGTTTTATAGACGTATGAATTCTTAAACGAGGATTCAATACGACCATCCGTATCTGCCGCCCGTGCGGACGCGGCAAACGATAAAGCCATGACTCCTACCGCAAACAGTAAGCGAAAGTCTTTAAACATGTGAGTCTCCTTTTTAGCTGGTTTTCTCTGTGATTGCGTTCCTAAACGCGGATTAATTTACCAATCCCACCATTAAGAGAACATGAAAACAAGATTAATTTACATACATCTTAAGGTCGACGATGAGCGGTAGGTGGTCCGAGGCCACCTTATCGAGGCTGGTGTGGGGAACAGACGCGGCGTGGACCTTCAATTGAGGGTTCACAAAGACGTGGTCGATCTGGGACACCGGGTATCGACCAAACCAAGTGCGGAAGGGTTGATGTCCGTTCAGCAGGGTCTGGCTATCCTTTAATTTTTGGCAAATCCGTTTATAGGAAGATGATCCGGGCATGGCATTAAAATCTCCGCATAAAACCAAAGGAGTGCGATGGTCGTGCTGACCTATCCACTGTTCGCTTAAAAGGGCTTTCACCTGCAGCATCCGTTCCCTCGGCCAAATACTCAAATGGGTGTTAATCACATGAACACCAATGTTTTGAAACTCTATTTGGACCCACATGGCCCCTCGAGGTTCTTGATCATGAAGCCCGGGCAGGGTCGCGACTTTGATCAAGGTCACAGGGTACCGGCTTAAAATGGCATTGCCGTATTGCTCGGCTTCCTGGCAGAGAACAGGATGAAAATGATACTTCATCTCGAGATACTTGGCCACCTTTTGGACCTGGTCCATGCCTTGGGACCGGGCCCGTCCGACGTCGAGTTCCTGCAGGGCAATGACATCAGGACGGTGCCGGGCAATGACCCGCGCGATGCGTTCCGTGGACAGATAACCATCCATGCCCTTGCACCCGTGCACATTGTAGCTCATGAGGCGCAGCACCCCAGGCACTTCCTCCGGCGCCGCTGCCGGCCCGATCACTTCCTTATTAAGGTACCGCAGGGCGGTGTCCCGCAAATCCAGGGGTCGGAGATATTTTTTAGACCGGGATTTTAAAGGGGCATCAACCGGCATGAGGGCAAAAGCCCGGGTTTCCTCAACACTCATGGCGGCATGGGCCCCATACTCTAAAGGAAAGCTGATCGGCGACTCGCCTTTGCTCCACCCCGCAATAATGAACTCGCCGGCATCCGGATGGAAACATGCAGTCATAAAATCGACCTGAATGTCCTCAAGAAAAGGATGATCCTCGCCAAACACTAAGGCGGTTTGGTCCGGCAAGGTATAAGACCCGTGCGGGGTGTACGCCAAGAGCTTTTGGCCTTGGCGGATCACCACCAGCGGGATATGCAGCTTAGTCGCCAATTCATTGCCAAAAAATTCCAATTCTGCCTGACTGAGTTTTTTCTTCACGTAAATTTGCCCCAAAGGCCCCATGGCGGTGACTAAAATCTCTGGCTGCTCCCCCCGGGGCAATGGTTTGTCTTTTCGACTGACCAATAAATCGGCCCGTCCGTCGGCATTGTGCTGCCGCAAATTGCGGCGACGCACCACCGGATCCAGATTCTTGCCAAAGAGTTCCTGCACCGCCTCTTCGATGGTGCGGCCGTAGCGGATAAAATACGGGGTGGTGGTTTCCTGGCCATGGTCCCCGTACACCCAGAGGTCATATTCACGGTAAGGCGATTGTTTCATGGTGTGGTCAATGCGTTTGATGGCAGCATCAATGCCTTGCAAAGCCCAGTGGGCAAAACGCGACGATGGGCCCCGGCAATGGGCCTGCTCATCGTAGCCCAGAAAATTACAATGAATGACCGGTAAACCCCGCATGATGTCAATGCAGACCCCGGCCACGATCAGTTCCCTCAGAAATATGCATACCAAAACCCGCAGCATGACAAAGCGCAGCTCTTCAAAAAACAAGCGGCCCTTCAGGGTGCCCCGGATGCATTCATAAAAAGCGATCAAGAATTCCACGATGAGCAAAACAAACGTGCGGACAAAAATATCAATATATAAAAGAAATAAAAAGGGAAATACCAAAGGGTTGGCCGCGTGCAACACACCGCCGAACCCTAATTGGGCCCAGCAAAAATGGGCTTCGGAAGCCCCACCGGTGAAAATATTGCTATAGGAACTCCCGCCGGAGAGCAGCCCGGCATTCTTTTCCTTTAGCTTCTGTTCAAATTGTTCAACATAAGCGGCATCCTGCATTTTCACCGGACGACACAACCTCCGGTCCATAAAATAAAATGACGGCACGCAGGTCTTAACGCCGTAAAAAATTTCCGCTTGCACCGCAGGGGTATTGGAAGGAATGCCGGAAAAAAAAGTGTGCAGAACGTAGGATTCGCGGGAAAGCAAGCGGCTTAAGAAAGGGACATTTCCTTGACGCATGGCGTTTTGCACCTGCGTCAAGGAAAGTCCGTCAATCTGCACCATGATCAGGCCGGGGGCCTGAATCGGCTGGTCGAGTTTAGAAAGCCCCAACAGCCGAATGGCCCAATAGCTGCGATTGAGCCTCCGCCGGGTTGATCGAATAAGGCCCTCTATGCTGCCGATCATAGGGCAGAACTATCTACCGGTTCTCTTTTATGATTCTTATGGTTCTGCGGATAGGGCATGTCTCCGGCGATATTATCCAACAGCCCATTAGCCTGAAACATGGCTATCCACTTGTGTTGATCAAAGACATAGCTAAAGATCCATGCGGCCGCACCGACGTAGATGGCGGACATGGCAAACCCTACCCATATTTTGGCCTCATTGCTCCAGGGCATATAAGCAAAGAAGACCACATGCGCCAGGACCAAACCGGCACACAAAAAAAGCAGGCATAGCCCCACCCCTAAAAAACTGATAAAGAGCATGCGGCTGGTCTTGATCAGTTTGAGGTACAACAGTTTCATTCGAAGACCAGCGATGTCCTTGAGTGAGGTGCGCGCCCGCATTTTGGAGAACGCGCTCAGCAAAAAAAACGCCGTGGTCAGGAGTTGTTTTTTCATTCGCGTGATCTGCCCATGATCAAACCCAACATGAGAAATCCCACCGCAACCCCGGCCAGCGCCGGCCATGGATTTTCATGCACTTGATGGTCGACTTTAGAAGCCCACTGGGACAATTGCTCCTGGGTCTGGCGGAATTTTTTCTCGGCCTCTTGAACCGCTTGTTTGACTTTTTTCTCACCCTGATCAATGGCTTGGGTATAATCGTTGATGCCTTCTCGGTTAATCATACGTGCTCCTTTCATTGGTGTTATTGTCGTTTAGATGACCTTAAATATTAAAATGCCACGTTCACCCAAGTATTCACCGGCGCTTCTTCCTGATGTGAACTGCCTTCATTCACAAAATTAGAAAACTGGGTCTTGGGGTCCGACGTTGCCTTCTGCTCCCGGCACCCCTGCAGGAGGCAAAATCCAGCCACGAGGATGACACATGTATTGAGAAGGTTGCGCTCAACGAGCAGCATGCCTTGCCTCCTTACGCTACCTTTCCGCTTCCAGCAGTTCTCCAGCTCAGTGCCGCCTTTTTGCTCATGGAGTGCATACGCGCGGGGTTGAATGTCAAAATAAGAAGGTTCACGGCCTATATGATCAAGCGGCTGAATCGAATTGGGTTGGTTGTTATTAAAACGATTCTTATGTCTACCCATGGCGTTTCTCCTTTAGGGATGAAAATGCTGACCTACTGTACCAAAATGAAAATTAAAACAAGATGAAGTTAAAATTAAACTGCTTACATCTTTGGCGCCTCCTTAGCTGACAACACCACCACCGGGAATTCCTGAAGAAGTTGTACCAATTGAATTTCTCCCGCGGCATGACTGCATGCCCCGGTTAAGGCATGTTCCCATTGCGAGGGCGCGCCCTCGGGCAAAACCAAGGCAGTGTCCTGCCAGCCGTCTGTCATTTGGGTGCTAAATCGTGGAACAGCGATCACGACCCAGGTTTGCCCCAATTTGCGGGCAAAGCCCAATATGTGTTTCTGGCCGGTGCCCTTGGCAGCCAACGGCATGTAGTCCCCTTTGAGGAACAGCTCTTTGTGCACCTGCCGAAACTGCAACATTTTATAGGTAAACCAAAATTTCAGGCGGCCGTCTTCCTTATTCTTTATAAGGTCGCTTAGAAAATCGGCATTGCCGGTCTGACCCTTAATCTTGTCCAGCAATTCCATCCGGCGCTCATAGTCGACCGGCCGGCGGTTGTCCGGATCCACAAAGGACAGATCCCATAGCTCGCTGCCTTGATAAAAATCCGGCAGGCCCGGACAGGTGATTTTAAGGAGCACCTGGGCCAAGGAGTTGCCCACGCCCGGTAAGGCCACCTTTTGATGGAACTCCAGAAATGATTTTAAAAATGCATTGTTCGCCCCTGGACGAAGCAAGGCATCAATAAAATACAGGCAGCCCTCCTCATACGCAGTGTTGGGGTTGATCCACGCCGTATGCACCTTGGCTTCCCGCAGGGACTTGATCATATAATCTTTCAGGCGCACGGCAAATGCAGCATGTTCCCGCTGGTCGAAGGGATAGGCCCCGACCAGAGCTTGGTAAATAAAATACTCCTCATTTTTATCCGGCACTTTTAGAGCGCCGACGGACCGCTTCTTTTTTTTGTTGATTTTGCTCCACATCCGGACCATGTGCTCCCAGGCCTCCGGCATTTCAGTCAGCACATTTAAACGGGCCCGCGCGTCTTCGCCGCGCTTGGTGTCGTGGGTGGAAGTGGCATTGATCGCCAGGGGCCAGCGGCGTTGGCGCTCCTGCATGAACTCGTGAAAATCCTCCGGTGAAATCCCGAACACCGATGGATCTCCGCCAACTTCATTCAGCGAAATAAAACGGTTGTAAATGTAAAATGTGGTGTCCTCCGCGGCTTTGGCCATCAAGGGCCCGGAATACTGCTGGAACTTCTTAGTAAAATGGTAATATTCTTCCTTTTCCTCGACCCCCACCTCGGCGGGAAAATCCAAAAGCAAAACCTTCCCCATGTAAGCCAATTCGTGCAACAGTCCGGGATTCAAATTTTGGGCCCGCGCCACCGCTTCCTTGATGTGGGCTCTGCCCTCCTCGATGCCTTGGCCTTCGCACATATAGGCCCGGTACACCGGAAACTGGGCCATGACTTCCACAATTGCCCGACGGAGTGCATACATGGTCATGTCTTTGCCGTAGCGATTGCGGTTTAAAATGTGTTTGAGCAGATGGGCCAGGTTGTCGATGTCTCCGGCCATGTGTTTGCCCATAAAAAATCTTTTCTTCTCGCTGACTAAGTCCCGGTAAGGGGTTCGCAGACCGGTGAAGGCCGTATACGTGCGGTCAAATATTTTTTCCGTGTGAGTGTCGACAAAAAGCCCGTTGACCACGTTTAAAAAATCATAACCCGTGGTCCCCTGCACCGGCATGCAAGCGGGCAAATGTTCGTGGATATCCAAGATTTTTTCAATCACAATGTAAATGTCCTCTTCCCGCTGCCGGATGCGGGTTAAATAGGCTGGAGGATCATACAAACCATCCACATGGTCCACCCGGAGTCCGGTAAAGTCTCCGGCCTTGACCAGCTGCATGATGAGCTCATGGGTCAGATCAAAGACTTCTTTGCGTTCCATCTTCAAACTGAGCAGACTGTTGATGGTAAAAAACCGCCGATAATTCAATTCCTCATTGCCCACCTTCCAGAACGACAAGCGAAAAACTTGCTCGGAGAGCAATTCATCCAAACGGTTCAGCGACGCCGGGTCGCCGGGGGTGCCGTTTAGAGAGGTGATGATCCCATCGATATAATTCTTAATGGTCGCATTACCCATATACAGTTTCCACAGCCGGGTCTTGGCCAGAGAAATGCGATGATACCGTTCATCGTAAGGGATGAGTTCGGAAATATTCTTCAGGCTTTCGATCACTTCCAAGAACTGTATAAAGTGTTCATCCTGGCGCTGGATGTTTTGCTCCAGCAACGGCAGATTGGCAGTCAAAATTTTCGCATACCCATCAATTTTGAGCGGCAACACTTGGGCCGACACCCGCACACTAAATCCATTCTCATCAAAAAAGATTTTGATTTCATTTTTATCCAGGCAAAGGCCGTACATGTCCCCTAAAATGGGGGTCAGCATTTTGCCGCGCAAATGTTCATAGGGATGGTCCCATTGGACATCAAAAAATTGGTAAAACTTAGAGCGCGGCCCGCTTTCAAAAATGTCCATGAGCAGCCGGTTGCTGCTGTCAAAGGCCATATGATTAGGCACAATGTCTTGCACCCATCCCAGGCCCTTGTCTTTGACTTTGCTCATGAGCGACGCGAAGCCGTCCTTGCCTCCCAGCTGCGGATTAATTTGCGTGGGGTCCACAATGTCATACCCGTGGATGCTGTCGCCCACCGCCTTAAAAATGGGCGAGGCATAAATGTCGGAAATCCCCAGAACGGAAATATAGTCGACAATGTTTTGGGCGTCCGCAAAGTTGAATTGGTGATGGAGCTGCAGGCGGTAGGTTGCCACTGGGACTTTCATGCTAGGCCCTCCTTCCGACGAAGATGCTCACGCTGCGGGCCTGGCAATGGGTGCGGAGCCGGCGCAATGGCCGCCCCTCCCCCGACGGAAAAAAATCCTCGCCGGCTTTTTGCGCGGTGTCGACCAGGCGGAACCACCGGTAATTCTCATGCGGCGGCAGATCAACTAACGTCCCGCGGTGGTTCATGTTCCAGACCATAAATAGGAAATCGTCTTTGCCGATGTCTGGGTCGGCCAGTTCATAACACAGGAATTTTAAACGCGGGTTGTGCCAGTTGAGTGGTGGGGCCAGGCGCTGGTTATACCAGGATATCACCGACACTGGCTTGAGCAGCCCACAGGATTTTCTAAACGCAATGGCCTTTTGGCAAAACTTAAAAATATCGGCATGTTTTTTTAAATCTTCCCAATGAAACCACGTGCGGGCATTATCCTGGCAATACGCATTGTTATTTCCTTTCTGCGTGCGCCAGACCTCATCGCCATAAAGCAACATAGGGGTGCCGGAGGAAAACAAAGTCGCGCACAAACCATTTTTGACCATTTGCTTACGCAGCTGGAGGATGCCAGCGTCTGTGGTCTCGCCCTCTACCCCGCAATTCCAAGAATGGTTATCGTTTAAACCATCGCGGTTGTCCTCCTGGTTCGCTTCATTGTGTTTGCTGTTATAAGCAAACACATCGTGGAGGGTAAAGCCGTCATGGCAGGCGATAAAATTCACGCTGCGTTTATCGGGAGGCGGAAAAATTTCTGCAGAACCGGTCAGGCATTTGGCCATTTCCGGGGCCTGGCCCTCATCACCTTTGATAAACGAGCGGCTGGTGTCTCGGAATTTTCCGTTCCACTCCAACCAGCCCGCGGGAAAATGACCCATCTGATAGGTGGTTAAATCCCAGGGCTCGGCGATCATTTTTAGTTTACTCAAAACCGGGTCTTTCGCAATTGCCTCAAAAAAGGGCGACTGCGGGTCGAAGAGGCCGTTTGTGCGGGCCAAAATGGGGGCCAGATCAAAACGGAATCCATCGACGCGCATGATGGTCGCCCAATATTTCAGGGAGTCGAGGATCAGGCGCAACACTTGTGGGTGCTCGACGTTAAAGGTATTGCCGGTGCCGGTGTCGTTTAAATAATACCGGTACTGCTCCTGCGGGTTTTGCGGGTTCTGCACCAACGCATAATAGGTGGGGTTGTCGATGCCCTTAAAACACAACGTCGGGCCTAGCTCACTGCCCTCGCCGGTGTGGTTATACACCACATCCAGGATGACTTCGATGCCGGCCTCGTGCAGCGCTTTCACCAAAGTTTTAAATTCCTGCACCTGGCATCCGGGTTTGGCCTGGGTGCTGTAGGAGAACTCCGGGGCAAAAAAACCGATGGTGTTATACCCCCAAAAATCGGTCAGCCCTTTATCCAAAAGTTCTGTGCGGATATAAAATTCATGCACGGGCAAAAACTCCACGGCATTAATGCCCAGTTCTTTGAGGTAAGGGATTTTTTCGACGAACCCCAAGTAGGTGCCGGCGGCTTCGACCGATGAGGAAGGATGAGCAGTCATGGCCTTGACATGGGTCTCGTAAATGATCAGTTCCTCCACAGGAATCTGCGGGCGCCTGTCCTCCCCCCAATCGAATTGGTCGTCGATGACAATGGCCTTCGGGGCGACTAAAGCGGTGTCACGAAGGTCCATTTTCAGGTCCTTTTCCGGCGCGGCCACGTCATACGCAAAAATCACCCGGTCCTGGTCCTTGAATTTTCCCGTCACGGCTTTGGCATACGGATCCAGCAACAGCTTGTGGGGGTTAAATCTTTTTCCCTGGCTGGGGTTATATTCTCCGTCGATTTTATAGCCATACAGCTGCCCCGCCTTCAAGCCCGGCACAAACGCATGCCACATGTCGCCGCTGCGGTTGAGTTTGATCGTCTGCACCGGAGCTTGGTCAGCCTGTTCAAATAATAAGAGATTCACTTCGGCGGCATATTTGGAAAAAATGGCAAAGTTGACCCCCTCGCTGGCGAAAGTTGCGCCGAGGGGCTCCGGGGTTCCCGTCAATAGCACCATGTAGACCCTTTAGTCAATTTAAACATGTTGATGATCCCGGGCCAAATTGGCCAGGGCCAGCACTCCCAGAGCCAAGGCAAAGTCTCGCGCCGCGACGTCATAGTAGCCGGGAATAGTCAAAAGGTTGAGGATGATCCCCCAAAGCTAGGCGGCAATCACATAACCAGCACTACGGGGGTTGACAATGGCCAAAAGTCCGGAGGCGATTTCGACGACGCCCACGAACTTCATAAATGCACACGGATTCATCTTGCTGCTGACGATCGGCGACAAATACGCGGTCCAGTTGACCAAAGAATTAGAAAATTTGTCCAATCCGGCAATCAAAGATAAAACCACATAACAAAAACGCAGGATGCGAAAGGCCTTAGGCGATCCGTCCATAGACTTAAAAACGGCCATAATTCATCTCCTAAATTAACTAATTTTAAATGCTTGGACCTTTATTCTATGTGAACCGAAATGAATGCAGCATTAAGAAAAAATTAAAGGCGCAAGAAGGAACGCAGCACCTCAGCCACACTCCAGGCCTGGGCCATGCATCCCCGGGGAAGATAAGGCCAATCCCCATCAAAGATTTCACTAACGGTGCCAATGCCGGCTTCTTTCAAATGTGTTTCAAAGGCCTTGAAGAATTCCCGCGCCTTGTTGGGGTCATGGTAGACCTTTTCCCAGGCATCCAGAAAAGGGCCGATCAACCAGGCCCAGACCAGTCCCTGGTGATAGGCGCCGTCCCTCTGGTAACGGTTACCTTCATAACGGGCATGGTAATCTTTGTGGCCCGCATCCAGGGTCCGAAGCCCAAAGGGCGTAAGCAATTTTTCTTCAACGATATCCACCACATTTTTCCAACGGTCTTTGTGCAGCAACGGAAAATGCAATGACAACGCAAATATCTGGTTCGGCCGCAGGGAGTGATCATTGCCATGGTGGTCGTTGACCACGTCATAAAGATAACCCCCCTCCTTGTACCAAAAAATCCGATGAAAGGACTCAAACGTTCTTTCGGCCAGCTGGGCGTATTTATCCGAAGGTTTGCCTAACCACTGGCTCCACATTTCCATCAACCGCAAGGCATTAAACCACAGACCCTGAATTTCTACCGGCTTTCCCCGGCGGGGAGTGACCACCCAATCATCCACTTTGGCATCCATCCAAGTCAATTGCTGGCCTTCGGTCCCGGCGTGGATCAAACCGTCGGCAGGGTCCATATATATCCCGAAATCGGTCCCCTGCACATGCCAATCAATGATAGATTCTAAAATGGGATACAGCTGCTCCACCATGCCCCGATCATGGGTGTAATGGACATAGCGGTCAATGGCGTGAAAAAACCAAAAAGTGGCGTCGGCCGTGTTATAAATAGGATGCGTCTCCCCCTCGGGAAAATGGTTGGGTAACAGCCCGTTGCGCACATAGTGCGAAAACGTCTCCAAAATTTTCCGGGCCTCGGCCTTACGGCCGGTGCACAATGTCAATCCTTCCAAACTGATCATAGTGTCCCTACCCCAGTCGGTAAACCAATGGTAACCGGCCATGACCGTGCGGGCATTTTTTTCATCCCGGGTGCGGGGCAAAGCAATGAATTGGTCGGCAGCCAGGGCCAGTTGGCTGGTGACGTGGTGATGAACAACGCCTTGGGCCTGGGCCACGGTATTTTTACGCCGTTTCAGTTCCTCATCAAAAATGTCCGCCGGGTCTCGGACCAGAGAATCCCAACCTTCGTTGCTGGCCATAAAAAACATCTCGGCATTGTCCTCCAGCTCAAAAGAAAAAAATCCGGGGCTATGAATATTCTCGACGCAGTCCAGGCCTCTCTGCAATTCTAGACGGTAAAAAACATTTTTTAACCAATCGCCTTCCGCCACAAAAAATCCTTTGAACGGATCGATCGACAACCGTAAGGCTGGCGCCCCCTCGAAGGCTGAAATCTCATAGCGCTCTTTCTCAATCTTGACGGTGAACGGCCAATCCGGAGGATAACCCAAGGATCCATCATGGACACGGCAGGAACAATACGGCCTCAACTGCAAACGTACAGGCCCTCTCCCCCCGCTTAACCGGTAGGACGCATAAACCGTATTTTTGGCAAACGGCATAAAAATTCTTTTTTCCAAAATGTGGCCGTTAAAGTCGTAGATCCAGGTAGGTGTGAGCCACTCGAGGCGAAACTCCCGCAGGAATTGTTTGCCCTTGCTGTCCATATGGCCATCCTTGTATTCGATGGCGCCCAGGGCGACTTTTTGCTGATCAAAAAGGACGTCTTCGGCCAGAAACGGCAGCATCATGGTGCGGCCCAAAGGGGCGGACAAATTGGGGACAAACAGCCCATGATACCGGCGGGTGTTGAGTCCCATTATGGTCCCCGACGCGTATCCGCCCAGACCATTAGTGACTAACCACTCTCTGGAGCTTAAGCGTTCTATGGAATCATCCGGATTGATGGGAATATTTAAGATGGGTTCAACCATACAATTGGGCGCAGCGGCCCGGAATAGACCACCCTTTCTGTGTCAGGGCTTGAATTTTGCCGCGGCCCCCGTACTTGGGGTCTTCGCTGGACCAAAGAAACGCCCAGGGCCTGTGCGGCAACGGGGCCAATAAAGATTCACAGACAGGGACAAAATGCACATCGTCGCCGAAATTCACCACCAGCAAGCGATGCGCCTCCTTATGTTTATACCGCAGCACAAACGCATCCTGGGTAAAGACCGCGCCCTCGATGGCTTGATGATCTTGACGCTTGATGACATCGTCTTCCCGACGGATTTTTAATAAATCGGCATGCAAAGCATAAATTTCTTTGTGGGTGCGGCGTTCTTCGAATTTCAATTTGCAGGCCGTGAAAGCCTTGGCGTCCTGAGGGTCCTGGACCTTATGCACGGCGGCCGCAATGCTGGGAAACTGGCACAAGAATTCTTTGCGGCCTTTAAACACCAGGGGACCCAGCTCTTTGTCATGGTCGGTGAAAAATAAAAACGGCGTCGAGGCCGCAAATTCTTGGCCCATAAAAATCAGCGGCGTCTGAGGGCCCAAAAGGAACAAAGCGGTCAGCGCGCGGTACAGCGCAATATCCGTTTGATGAGCCATCCGCAGGCCGTATAAACTATTGGCCACTTGGTCATGATTTTCCAAATAGACCGTAAAAGCGCTGGCCGGGATTTGGTCGTCCACATATGTTCCCCGGGGTTGGTTTTGCCAGGAATAAAATTGGCCCTGGTACATAAATCCCCGCTTGACCATGGAAATGAATTCTTGCGCGTGCCCCAGATAGTCGGTGTAATAGGCTTCCCGACGGCCGGTCATGCGCACATACGCCGTGTGGTGAAAATCATCATTCCATAGCGAATCCAAACCATAACCGCCTTGAGCGGGAGATTTAAGCAAACGGACTTCCTGAGGTTCGTTTTCCCCAATCAGCAAAACTTTCTTCGGGGAGGCCGCGGCCCGGACGGTTTTAGTGATTTCCGCCAGGATATGCGGTTTGCCCTGGTCATAAATATTCTGGGTGGCATCCAGGCGCAGCCCGTCAAAATGAAACTCCTTGATCCAATACGCGGCATTCTGTAAAAAAAATTGTCTGACCTGGGCGGCATTCTTGCCGTCAAAATTGATCGCCTCCCCCCAGTCGGTCTTGTAACGCCTGGTAAAATAATCGGGGCTAAAAAATTTTAAATAATTTCCGTCGGGACCAAAATGGTTGTACACCACGTCCAGGACCATCGCCATCCCCTGCCGGTGGGCGGCATCCACCAACCGGCGCAGATCATCCGGGGCCCCATACACATGGGCAGGGGCAAATAAATTGACCCCGTCATATCCCCAGTTCCACCGCCCGGGAAACTCGGCCAGCGGCATCAACTCAATGGCGGTGATGCCCAGTTTTTTAAGTGCGGCCAGTTGGTCGACCATGGCCGCAAAAGTCCCTTCAGCGGTAAATGCCCCAACGTGGACCTCATAAAACACCTGCCCCTGGAGGCGGATGCCCTTTCTTTGCCAGGATTGATCTTTCCAACGATAGCTCGTAGGGTCAATGACCATCGAGGGCCCGTGCGGCCCTTCAGGTTGGTAACGGGAAACCGGATCGGGATAAGAATGCTTATGGTTCAGACGGAATTTGTACAACGCGCCAGCTTCCAAGCCGGGGAACAACCCGCTGTGAAAACCATTGGCGTGGGACCGCAGGCGAAATGGCGAGAGCCGCTGCCGTTCGATAAGCACGTCCACCTGCTTGCATCTGGGGGCCCACACTTTAAAAAACACCCCCTGCTTCAAGACCTTGGCTCCCAGCTGTTTAGACGCTTGTGGAGGTGGTACAGGCATGTGATTTTTTAACACGGTGGCGATTAAAAGAATGTGAAAATTAAATTAAAAAGACGATGGCGGAGGATTGTAATAGATTTTGGCGTGGTGCTGCTTATACTGGTCCAGGATGTACTTGCCGCTTTCACCGGACACAAACAAATTGCCGTTTAATACCTCTTTGACTCCCCTGATCAGGTCTGGGACCAAAGAATTTTTGCTGATGTAACCTTTGGCCCCAAATTTTAAACATTTGAGGGCGTAATCCTGTTCGTCATGGGCTGAGAACACAATGGATGGGATGACTATCTTTTCTTTCTGCAACGCAGAAAGCAACTTCAGTCCGCCTTCCCGTTCCTCAATGGAAAGATCTATGAGGAGGGCATCAAAAGCTTCCTTCCAAATCATTGCCAAGAACTCCGTTTTTCTGGTGGCCACCCCGGCAATTTCCAGGTCCTGGTCTGCCTCAATGATTTCCTTCAATAAATTCGGGATCAATGGCTCGTCGTCGATGATGAGAAGACGCTTCTTAAAGATCATTGATTTTGGCAGCTGCCAGGAAATCCTTTTCTGAAAGGCCACCGGTGGAATGGGTGGTGAGCTCCACACGCAAGTGGCGGTATCCGGTAAGATGAAGGTCCGGATGGTGGCCTAAACCTTCCGCAATAGGCGCAATGCGGTTGATCAGGTCCACTGCCGCCACAAAATTCTTGACCGCAAATTCCCGGTAAATGGTCTTGCCGTCCTTTTGCAACTTCCAGCCGTCGAGCTGCTTCAGGCGTTCTTGGACATTATCAGCCGTAAAGGCTTGGGCCATTAGGTTATCCCGGATAAGTGGTGGTCGTGACCGTGGTGGTTGTCGTTGTCGAGGGTGCGTCAATTCCGGCGGCCGTCACATCTGCGGAATCGAGCTTGGTAATCATAGAAGCCATGTTGCCATTTCTTTCCTCGCTGTAGACGATGCTTACTTTATCACCTTCTTTAAGATCCGTCAATGTGCTAAAATTCTTGTACAGCGTCGCTGAGGAATTGATCCGAAAGTTTAAATCCCCTCCTTTGTCAATATTGGCATCGGTGGATTTTGCCCCACTGTCCGGCACCGCAATGGTGATAAAATCGGAATAGACAGCCTTGATTCTGCCTTCCACCGGCCCCACATTGGTGTTCGTGGCGTGGGCCAAGCAGGCTATGAACCCGAACATAAGCGTGACAATGATTTTACTGACAGTTGTAGATGACATAGGCACCTCCGATGGTTGTCAATTGATTGATGGTTGAGGTTAGTCTACAAAATTGCGGATTAAAGGAGGATTAAATCAATATTAAGTCGGGCGGGAGAAAAAAACCGGAACATCACATTGACTTATTCCGAAGGTAAACACGTAAGAATAAGTCAAATGCCTGATGGACCAAATTGACTTCCGCCAGGTTGTCCTCAATGTGCAATATTTTAAACTTCTTGCGCATAGAGGCGTCGGTCATCCCAACACTTTGTCAAACTCTTCGACGGGAATGGCCGGACAGGTGGTGAAGCCGATGTCGGTCAATTTGGTGATGACAATCGAAGCTTTGAGGGCATCAATATTGCTTGGAAAGTCAACCACCAAGGCCAAATCAAAACCGCCCAACAAGGCATACATGGCATCGACCCGGCCGCCGGATTTTTGAATGGCCACCACGGCTTTATTGGTGCGTTCCGATTTGATGCCTTTGATGCCTTCGAGAGAGTATTTGCCTAGCAGTAAAAATTTAGCCATCTTCCACCTCCAGTTAATTATGTTAGTCTAGCCTTCGTCACATTAAAAAAATATGAAAATAACATTAAAGCCCGCACGCCGCACATTCCTCGCCCTTCAACTCAATTTCCAGGGTAGCATGCGGGATGCCCAGCCCGGATAAAATCTTCTTAAGCTGGCATTTGACCGCCAAAATTTGTTCTTTGGACAAGGCCGACTCTACCACGATATGCGCGGTCAAAATATGATGCTCTCCGTCTAAAGACCAGATGTGGGTGTCATGGATGCTTTGGACCATGGCCACCGAGCGCATTTTCTGGTTAATGGTCTCGACTTTAAGCTCTTCGGGCACGCCCTGCATGAACAGCACGATGGTTTTTCTAAAATTCTTAAAAACGTTCCATAGCACGTAACAGGTGATCAAAATCGAAAGGATAGGGTCCAGCACCGGAATATCTATAAAAAGCATGATGATTCCGGCAATAAGCACGGCCACCCAGCCCAGAATGTCCTCGATAAAATGCCAGGCCAGCATTTTCTCGTTCATGGTCTTGCCGTGGTGTAGGCGCAGCATGGCCAAGGCGTTGACCGCAATCCCGATCACGGCAAACACCAGCATGCCTCCCGGGTGAGAGGGCTCAGGATGCAGGACGCGCGGAAAGGCCTTGGATAGGATGAGCAAGGACCCGACCAGTAAAATGATGCCGTTGATGAAGGCCGCCAGCAATGAAAAACGTTTAAAGCCGTACGAAAATTGTTTGGTGGGGGTTTGCTCGGAGAGTTTGGCAAAATACCAGGAAAGTCCTATGGAAAAAGAATCGCCCAAATCGTGCAAGGCGTTGGCAAAAACGGCCAGACTGTTGGTCAAATACCCGCCGACAAATTCAATGACGGCAAACGCCAAATTCAGACCAAAGGCGATGGCAATATTCGCTTTGTTTTCTGAATGATGATGGTCATGCATTGCTACAGAGTTTCCTTAAACCATTCCCGGCTTGAACGGATCAACTGCTCCCGATGGCGGCGCAGTAAGTATTCGGCATGCGGGCCATCCTGGATGACCTGCAGACGTTTTTTAGAAACGGTTTGGGCTAGCAAGGCCTGCGAATGCCATGGTTTGACGACCCAATCCCGAGTGCCATGAATATACAGCACCGGGACCCGCAATTGCGCCGCTGCCGTCAAGGGCTTCTCCTTGGGCAACCAAAACGGCCCTGGCCTAGCCCCTTTGCCGATGCGGCCCTCGCTCAAAAGACTGTAACGGATGTCGTTTTCAAAATCCAGTTCCCAAAAACGGTAGTCGATTTTTCCGAAATCCGACGGCGCACTGACCGCAATGACTGATTTGATGAGCTGCGAACGCGCGGCAGTGATCAAACTGGTGCCCGCGCCGAGAGAAAACCCGATCACGCCAATGGCGCCATAACTTTTTGCAGCATATTGCAAAACCGCCTGCATGTCCATATATTCCTTAGCCCCCCAAGAGAACACCCCCCCACTCTGCCCGTGCCCGCGGAAATCAAAAGCAATACAATCATACTCCGGGGCAAGTGCCTGCGCCAAATCCTTAAGCAATAATGCAGCTTTGCTATTATAGAAACCCGGGGCAATGATGATGAGTTTTTCCGACGGGTTTTGATAATGGTCAAAGGCAATGCTGACATTGTCAGCGCTTCTTGAGCGGCTTGCGAATGTCTTCAATGTTTTTGGACAAGGTTGGCGGGAATGGTTGCACCGGCGCCGTGGGCCAATGCCTATTCGCCGCAATTGTTTTTAATGCTGCCAAGCGCTTCTGCGAGGAAGGATGCGTGGACAAAAAATGAATCCACGCCGGCATTTTTTCTTCTTTGGTTTTGGCATAATTGAAGAACGCATCTGCCCCGCCAACATGGCCGTAGGATTTAAACAATACCTGGAGGCCATAGGCGTCCGCGGCCGCTTCGCGTTCCCGCGAATTGTGCATTTCGCTGTCGGAGACCAGATTGGCAAATAAGCTCCCCGACCTGGTGTCTGCCCCAAACACCGTCACGGAAATGGCCAAAAGCACCAATCCCCGGCCTAAGCCCCGCAGGTGGTCCCGATGGGCATAATGCCCGAGTTCATGCCCCAACACCATGGCCAGGTCATTCTCCGAGTGCACCGCCTCAAAAAGGCCAGACGTCAAGACAATATTCCCGCCGGGCCATGCCAAGGCATTGGCTTCCTTCTCGGGCATGATATGGACCACAAAATTGCGTCCCTTTAAATCTTCCGTTAACGAAGCCAGCTTGTTGGTCAGCCCCGTGGCATACGCTTCCAAGGCGGTGGGAGGAATTTTATTAAACTCAAAGGTGAGGGCCCTGGCCAGTTTGTCTTCAAAAGCCGGCGGAATGCGGACCGCCAAAATTTCCGCGGCCCAGCCCAAGAGAACATACAGCAGGATGACGCACCCGAAAATCCTTAAACCCAAATCTAGAAAATCCTTTAAAGGATTGCAGGGTGCGACGTTGACATTGCCGCTTAAAGGACGGGATTCAAACTTCATTTGCTGTAGGTGACGGCTGTCCCATACGCCAAAGCCTCCACGGAATATCCTTCACCGATGCGGGAAGACACCACCCGTAAGTTGATGATGATGTCTGCCCCGCCGGACCGCTCTTTGAGGCGCAAGATCGCTTCCCGTCGGGCCCGGTCCACCAAAGATTCGCAGGCCATGACCCGGCCTCCCAAAATATTCCGCAAGGCCGTGGTCACCAATTTAAAATAATCGGTGCAAATGACCACGTTGGCCGAGACCAGGTTGGCTGCCGCCACCGGGCGATCCCCCAAAAAATTCTTACCGGTCACGGCAGGCAAATGATGCAGGGCCTGTTCCCTCGCCTCTATTTCTTGATAATGTTTCTTTTCGATACGCGAACCGAAAAAATACCCTGTCCCCAGAGCGACCAGGAACAGCATCAGATTAATAAAATCTGCCATACATCCTCCGTAAGTTTTGGGCTATTCCAGCGTCACGGCCGTGCCATACACATAGATCTCCGCCGCTCCCGGCGCCACGTCGGCGGTGGCAAAACGAACATTCACCACAGCATTGGCACCCATTTGCCTGGCTTGTTCCGTCATGCGCTCCAATGCCTCTTTCCGGGTTTCCTCCATAAGTTGGGTATAACTTTTGAGCTCTCCCCCAAAAATACTTTTTAAGCCAGTGCCAAAATCCTTAAACGCATTTTTGGACCGCACCGTGCTCCCACTGACAAGACCGTAATGCGCTTTGATCGTTCGGCCTGGGATATTGTCAATATTGGTAAGAACCATACGCCTCCTCTCCTGATTGGTCGGTTAGTTAACACCACGGCGGGCAGCGGACTTGCGCTGCAACCGGCGTAAGAAATAAATCGGCAAATAATACGTCAACAGCCATGCCAATTGCCAAGCTTGCCAGGACGGCTTCTTTGCCTTTAAAGGTTTGGCCCATTCTTTTCTCCCAGCAATATGGCTTTCATGGCCGCATCGACCGGGGCCTCCCCCACCCAAATGGCAAAAAAGGCCCGGGCAATGTCCGCACCCGGCACCGTCCCCTTATAGACTTCATTCACCGATAGTTTGAGCCCGTCTTGGGGTGTATAGACCACGGTGATCTTGTCGCCTTTGCGCACGTCGGGGTACATGCTGTTGACGGCCTCGATCTTGGGTTGCAGCCGCAGATACTCTTCTTTGGAAATATTTTTACGGATCCCTTTGCTGGTGGCTCTTTGCAGTTCCTCTTGCGGGATGTTCTGAAGGTAGACCACTTCCAGGCGTTTGGGAATATCGGTGAGCGCGAGTTGACTACTCAATCGTGCGGGCATATAAAATGCCACGGTCACGACTTGTATGCCCAGGAATTTCTTTAATCCGGCGCCCTTTAAAACCAACAGGGTGGGACCGGCACTGGTTCGGTTGGCAAATTCGACCGGGCCGACTTGAAAAGCCCAGGCCAGGGCAATGGCGGAAACGAATATAAACGCCACAAAAAACAGCTGTTTGCTAGTGGTCATCGTATGCTCTAGGCGAAGGCATCTTCCATTTTCTTAAAAACCGCCTGTTCCTCCGGCGATATCTTGGAAACGCCCATAAACCCGCCGGCGGCCTCGGCCACGGCCCGGGCCCGAGACAGCAAATCGGATTTGACCCCGCGTAGTTCCTGAGGGTTGAGAACATCCCGCAGGCCGCGGATGTAGTGCACCCAAGCATCCAAAAGCTTGGCCGCAGGACGCTCTTTGAGCCAATTTTCCAGCAGCTGATAATTGACAGACCCCTGGGTGAGCCCGCCTTTGGCAGCGGCAGTCAGCACGGCTTTTTTCTCTGGTTCGCTCAATTGCCCATCCGCCCAGGCCACCTCAACCAGAGGCAACAGCGAAAGCGACGCCAAAGTGCTGGCAGTAATTCCTGATTCGATCAATTTGTCCAACACTTGGGGATTTTTGATCCCGGAAATCTGGGCCAAAGATTCGCGGGTCTGGCTCATTTCGGCCAGTTTTTTGCGTTGGGCAATTAACTCGGCATCCCGCTGCTTAAAAAACATTTCCTCCAGACTACGCCCCCGTTCTTTTAACGCGTCATCCATATTCCCTCCGTTTATTCTACGACAAAGTAACCCCCCGAAGGGGCTTGCCTATGAAAAAACCCTTCTATTCTATACCAAACGGGATCTTTGCGCCAGCAAACCATGTTTGGGGGCAAAGATCACCGCCAGGGTAAATAATAGGGCCTGCACGAGCACAATGCACCCCGCCGTCGAGCCGTTGATAAAATAACTGATGTAGGTCCCGACCAGACAGGAAAAAACCGCACTAACGGAGGCAATGATCAGCATATGGTTAAAGCGGTCACTTAAAAGGTACGCAATGCATCCCGGCGTAATCAACATGGCGATGACCAGGATGATGCCGACCGCTTGCAATGCCGCCACGATGGTGGCGGACAATAAGGACAATAGCACATAATACAGCAATTTGGTATTAAGGCCAATGCTGCGGGCCTGGCTGGGGTCAAAACAAAACAGCAGCAGATCTTTGCGCAGTAATAAAATCACTGTCAGAGTGATGGTGGCAACCAGGGAAGTTTGGATGATGTCCCGCTTGGAAATTCCCAGCAGGCTGCCGAACAGGATGTGGTTTAAATGGATGTCCGTTTCTACTTTGGTAAATAAGACTAGACCCAAAGCAAATAATCCGGTAAATACGATCCCCATCGACGTGTCCTCTTTGACCCGGGTATTTTCCTTGATAAACCCAGTGGCCACGGCGCAAAAAAGGCCGGATAAAAAAGCACCCAAAGCCAAAGGCAACCCAACCATATAAGCGATCACAATGCCCGGCAGCACGGCGTGCGAGACAGCGTCCCCCATGAGCGACCAGCCTTTCAGGACCAGAAAGCAGGAAAAAACCGCACACACGGCACCGACTAACGCCCCCACGGCCAGGGCCTGAACCATAAAATCATATTGAAAGGGGGCTAAGAAATTCATGGCGCTGATAAAGCCGACGCCGATTGCCGTTGCGACCGGTGGGCCATGATGCCGTGTTTAGGGGCAAAAAACAGGGCGAGTAAAAATATCATCGTCTGCAGCACCACAATGCAGCCCCCGGTGGAGCCGTCGATAAAATAGCTCACATAGGCGCCGACTAAGGAACTGCCGACCCCCATGAGACAGGCCAGCATAAGCATTTTACTGAAACGGTCGGTCAACAAATATGCGGTGGCGCCCGGCGTCACCAGCATCGCCACCACCAAACAGGCCCCCACCGTCTGCAAAGCTGCTACGGCGGTCATTGCCAGCAAAGTCAGGAGCATAAGGTGCAGGGCCCGCACATTCAGGCCAAGGCTGCGGGCGTGGTTGGCATCAAAACAAAAAAGCAGCAAGTCTTTCCACTTGCAGCCGATGATCAATAAGCTAAGCGCCGAGATGATCACCACCTGCATGGTGTCGGGGTCCGATATTCCCAAAATATTTCCAAATACAATGGTGCGCAGATTAATGTTGCTGGGATAAAGAGAAATCAACAGCAGCCCTAAAGCAAAAAAAGTGGTGAACACCACGCCGATGACCGCGTCCTCACGGATGCGGGTATTGGATTTGAGATACGCCATGAGGCCAGCCGCGCCCAGCCCAGCAAAGAATGCCCCGAAGGCAAAAGGAATACCCAACATATAGGCGATGGAAACACCTGGCACAATGGAATGGGACAAAGCATCCCCCATCAGCGACCAGCCTTTGAGTATGATATAGCAGGACAGAAACGCGCAGACCCCGCCGATCAGGGCGCTGACAAAAATCGCCTTTTGCATATATTCGTATTGGAAAGGGACCAACAAATTCTCGATCATGGTTCCTTGTCCTTCTTATCTTTTTCCGTGTCTTCCAAATGGCTGGGCTGGCCGTCCTGTCCCAAGACCAGCGGACGCTCATCATCGCTTAAGACCACCACTTCATTGCGCGCCCCCGGCACATCGGTGTGGTCAAACTTCAAATGTCTCAAGGCACCACCGAAAGCCCGTCCCAAGTTCGCCTCAGTGAAGACTTCCGCCGTCGGCCCAAACGCCAACACCGTGCGATTAATAAGCACCACTTGGTCACAAAAATCCGGCACCGAACCCAGGTTGTGAGTAGAGACTAAAATGATGTGTCCGTCCCGACGCAATTCCTGCAAAAGTCCAATGATAGCGGACTCTGTTTTCACATCCACACCGGTAAAGGGCTCATCCAACAGCATGATCCCCCCGCCCTGGGCTAAGGCCCGGGCCAAGAAGACCCGCTTTTTCTGCCCGCCGGACAATTCGCCGATCTGACGGTCGCGATAATCCTGCATATTCACCCGTTCCAGGCTCTTTAATGCGATGCTCTGATCTTCCAGGCTAGGGATCCTTAAAAAATTCATGTACCCATAACGCCCCATCAGCACCACATCCCAAACACTTACTGGAAAAGTCCAATCCACGTCCTCGGATTGCGGCACATAGGCCACCAAATTTTTATGAAGGGCAGCCCCCACCGAGTGCCCGGCGAGCCGGACACTGCCCCGGGCCGGTTTTAAAAAACCCATGATCGCTTTAAAGAGAGTCGACTTGCCACTGCCGTTGACACCCACCAAGGCGCACACCGTGCCCGGGCCTAAGTCAAAACTGACATTTTTCAACCCCACATACCCGTTGTTATAGACCACGGTGAGGTCTTTAAGCTCCAAAGTCAATGGTCCTTCATTTTGATCCATTGGAAACTCCCTCATCCTTATGCGTTTTACCGGCAAACCCCTCGACAATGGTGTTAGCATTAAATTGCAGGAGCTTAAGATATGTGGAGGCTGGCCCGTTCTCATCGGTCAGCGAGTCCACGTAAAGCACTCCGCCAAACCGGGCCCCGGTTTCCTTGGCCACTTGCCGCATGGGTTTGTCACTCACGGTGCTCTCCGCAAAAACAACCGGAATTTTATTTTTGCGCACGGTGTCCACCACTTTGCGCACCTGTTTGGGAGTGCCCTCGCTGTCGGCATTGACTGGCCACAAATAAAGTTCTTTCATGGCATAATTTCGAATAAGGTACGAAAAAGCCCCTTCGCTGCTGACTAACCAGCGTTGGTCCTGGGGGATTTCCTCCAATTTCTTCCTTACAGGCTCGTCCACGGCTTTGATTTTGGCGATATAGAGGGCAGCGTTGGTATTATAGGTTTCGGCGTTGGCCGGGTCCATGGCAATGAAGGCCTGACGTATGTTCTCCACATAAATGACCGCGTTGGCCGGGGACATCCAGGAATGGGGGTTGGCTTTTCCGGTGTATGGGCCCTCCACAATGCTCATAGGTTCGATCCCTTCCGATAAATACGCGCTGGGGACCTTTTTGATTTTGCTGAAAAATTTTTCAAACCATCGCTCGAGGCCGAGGCCGTTCCACAAAACCAAATCAGCGGATTGAGCTTTGACCACGTCCAGCGGAGTGGGCTCATATTCATGGATTTCCGCCCCGGGTTTGGTGACGGATTCGACAATGGCCACGGTGCCGGCCACATTTTGCGCCATATCCTGTAAAATCGTAAAGGTGGTGACCACGCGTTTGGGTTTAACCTCTTCCGTCGCTGCCACGGCAGCACCGGCGGGCACCGCCATCAACACAAAGACTAAAAATAAAATCATACATTTCCTTTCAGTATCTTATCGAACACCCGATAAAAGGGTTAAAATCATCAGCGGAACGGGTGACCCCTATGTTGACCCCGGTATCTAACTGAATGTCTTCGGTCAGCGCATAGGTGAGCCCTAAATCGACGGTGCCCACCCATGGGGACTCCGGCTCATCATTAAAACTGCCAAAAAATTCCACATAACCATCCAGATTGCCGACGATCTGATGCCCCAGCGTGATGGTATTAATAAAATCTGTATAGTAATCCTTGTCCGCATTGCGGTTAAAGTCAAATTCCGTCATCAAACCAAGACCCCATCCTGCTGGCAAAGAAACGGCCAAAGGCACAATCAGGCCTCCTTCCATAGCTTTATTGCCAAGATCGTCGGTATTGGTGGGAAATTTCACAAAAGGCATAAGTGCAAACGCGGTGGGCCCTTCGTCATTGCCCCAGACATTGATCTTCAATCGGGTCTGGACATCACCGAAGCCCGTTTTAGTCGCTTTTGCTCCTTCTCCCCGGTTATGTTCCCGGATATAAGGGTTTAACACCACTTGCAGGTCGACATTGTTGGTCAAACCAGCCTTTAGGTTGAGCGGGAATACACTATAATTATCCACCCTTTCATCGCTGCGTTCGGTATTCTTATGATCGTACGTGTAGTCCATCAAACTCGCTTCCATTTGGAAGTGCCCGGCATCCACTGTATAGGGGCTTTCGGTTTTGTCCGGCCGGTCAGTGGACATTTCCCTCATCAATTCCCGCGGAGTAGGATTTAACAAATGAAATGCGCCCTTGTCTGCGGCCGCTCCATAGGCGCTGCCGGCCCAACTATTTATAAAGACAATCAAAACCACCCATTTGTAGGTCATTGGCACCTCCGGCAAATCCCGTAAAAATGCATTTCATGGCCAAGGATCTTAAATCCTTGTTTCTCTAATAAAGGGTGGTAGCGCCGATCCTCGTCTAAATCCGGAAATTCAATAAAGCAATGGCAGCGCACACACTGGGCATGATGGTGCTTTTTCTCATCATAGAGATGTTCATAATTCTGGTGTTTGTCCCCAAACGCGGTGCCGCGGATGATGCCGGCCTCCAGCATTTCATGCAAAGTGCGGTACACCGTGGCCCGGGACACTGCTGGGTTTAACTGCGTGCAGATCTTGGAGATTTCTTCGGCGCTAAAATGGCCGTGGGCATGGATGGCCTGGCGGAAGACAGTCTGGCGGCCCCGGCTGAACCGCAGGCCTTCGTTGCTAAGATAAGATTGGTACCTTTGCTGTTCTTGATCGATACGCGTGTCCATAGTGATACAGTGTATCATAATTTGACCCGCTGTCAATTGCTGAATGGGTATGAGTAGCGATGGCTGGGGCCTTGCACGGCAGTAAAAAAAGGTCCTTTGTAATCATTCATTACAAAGGACCCTTGGTGCTCATGAGAACGGTAGCTGCCTGATCAGATTACGATACGTCTTTTCTGATCTTGCTGGCCGTATTTTCATTGTTCTCCTGAGGCGTCACACTGACTTTATCCCCGGTTTTAATGTCCCTTAAGTCGCTTTGGTTGGCAACTGTAAAGGTGCGATCTATGCCGGAATTGTATTCACTGATCGTGATGGTATTGGTCGCCTGGTCCAACATCATGACCATTCCTCTGACGTTTAAGTCCGAGGGCATGCTCATGTCGCCTCGGCTGACAATCCCCTTGTTTTGGTTTTTGTTATATTGGTCCGCCGCTAAAGCCGGCAAGGCCAGACCTGTCACTAAAAACGTTGTCATGAGCATTTTATTCATAGCTGTCTCCTGTTTATCCTATTGCATATTCGATAACGTGCCGGCCGGCCCTCATATCGGGCACTCCCGGTTGGTCGCAGGGAGCGGCCGGCCTTTTATCCTTTCTTGGCAATAACAACCGCTTCCCACAACGATTCCAGGTCATATCCGCCATTGTGGCGGTGGCCGTTGATGAAAAATGCCGGCGTCCCATTGACCCCGCTGCGGATGCCGCTGCGAAAATCTTCTTGCACGCGCCGCAAATACACGTGTTCCTCCATGTCTTGAGCGAACTGATCTGTATCCAGCCCCAACGTGTGGGCCTCGTCGATCAACTCGGTGTCTCCCAAGCTCTCCTGGTTCTCAAACAAAAAATCGTGCATGTCCCAAAATTTTCCCTGGCCGCCGGCCGCTTCCGCCGCTTCCGCCGAAGCTGTGGCGTGCGGGTGCACGGTCGCCAATGGAAAATGGCGATACACGAAGCGCACCCAATCCTGGCTTTCGATGCGGATTAAACTCAAAATCTTGTGGGCCGCCGCGCAATGCAAACACTCAAAATCGCCATACTCCAATAAAGTGACAGGCGCGTTGATATTGCCTCTGATGTGGTCTCGGGTACTTACCGGCATGGTCAGTCTGGGCAACTCTAGGGTAGGTCTCATAGCGGCTCCTCTTTAGTGGATTTGAACGATTGGCTATAGCTTCTCATTTTGATAATGAATAGAGGGTTAAAAACTTATTAAATTTCAATATGTTTGGGGGTCACGATGCCCATGGACACAATCAGCTTCACGCATTCTTCCACCGACCAACCGGGATCCATGGTTTAGGACGCTTTAACAATAAAAACAAAACCTCCGGTGGGTGTGGGTACCGTCGGGACATAGACTAAAAACAAATCCTCGGCGGTTTTGCGGCTTTTGAGGGTATTCATCACAAAAGCCGGGACCCACAAATCATTACCACTCAATTTAATGAGCAGGGCTTTTTTAAAAGCTTGCTTTTTACCGGTGGCGGAAAACCCCCGGGTCAGTTGTTTACCGATCCCGTAAATGGAACCTAAAAAAGGGATCTTCTGAGTAATGTTTTCAAGAAACCGCAAAACTTGGCGGCCGATGATATTGCTGGCCACCAGCCCGATCAAATACAGGCAAATCGCCAGCAAAACAATCCCCAGGCCAGGAATTTGACGCACCTCAATAAATCGATCCAAGAACCCCACGATCTTTTTATCAATCAAAACATAAAGCAAATTGAGCGACAACGCACACAGCAGGATCGGGATAACGGCTAGCAAACCCCGCAGAAAATAGGTCCGTGCATGGTCAATAAATTTTGGATTATCATTCTCCCCTCGCAGATGTGCGAAAGCCCTTCATCCCAGATGAAGGGCTTTCAATGCACCACAGTGCTAACACGTTCGGTTCTTATCGCCTAGATTTGCCACGCCCCGCACCGGATTCCTCAATTATGGAACTTTCCTCAGCGGCCTGGTTGATGTAGGATTCCGCCAATACCGTCAATTTTTGGTCGGTCTCCTCCTCTTCAGCAATGCTTTCTTTTAAGAGGTCCAAATCCTCATCGTAACCGAGCAATTTGGCAAACGTACAGAGACTGCCGTACGCGGCGATCTCATAATGCTCGACCTTCTGAGCGGCCACAATCATTCCGGCATCCAGGACTTCCGCAGAAGCAGGTTCCTCAGTGAAGTCGCTGCCTTCTTCTAATAAACCTTCCATCCCCTTGCATTTGGGACCGGAAGTGCTTTCGCCCAGACGGCGGAATATTTTCTCCAGCCGATTGATTTGACCTTCGGTCTGTTTCAAATGCTCCTGAAACCCCTTTTTTAAATCATCTGAAGATGCGGCTTTTGCCAACTTGGGCAAGGCCTTGGTGATTTGTTTCTCAGCGCTGTAGATGTCTTTTAATTCATGCACATACAGGTCCGCTAATGAGTTAAGTTTTTCCTTTTTCTCCATGATGCACTCCTTTCAGGTCGTTTATGTTTAGGAGCATACTGTAGTGGAAACGGGATTAAGGGAAGGTTAAAGCGAAATTAAAATTGTCTTTTAACGGACGGGCGGGTAAAAAAATAGATCAGGGCCAAGCCGAAAATGATGTCGATTAAGCGCTGGAGGATGAGCGACGGCCATAACAGATTGGTCACATCCAGGCCAAAAGTTCTTTCCATATGCTGCAGATGCAAAGCATACGCATGGGCGGCATGTTTCAAATGCACAGTGGCGATCGCCACCACACTGTTAAATAGGGCCAGCCTCCGGGCCCATTCTTTTAAGTTTAAGACACCGATGCCGGCAACCAAGCCCAGGGTTTTCGTCACCCAGGAAACGATATAGCGCACCATGAGCATAGGGCCCGCATATTCCTGATGAAGGTACGCGAAGTGGCCGTAGCCGGCGCTGAGCGTTGCCACCATCTGAAACAACGAAGAATAAATCAAGATGTATGCGAATATTTTGACTCCGCGGGAAGCTTTGGCAGCCACTTAGTACTCCTGGAAATATTTTTAGTAAAAAAATTATAGCATCATTTGTGCTAAGATACCACCTGCACATGAGTTCCCCGTCCTCGTCAATTAAGTTAAGCGTCCTCATCCCTTGTGCCGATGAAGGAAAACGAATTCTGGAGGTCCTCCAAGGACTCAAGGACGCTCTAGGCTCCATCAATCATGAAGTGTTGGTCATCTGCGATGACCCCAAAGACCTTACCCTGCCGGTGCTGGAGGATTTTAAGGCCACCTACCCGCAACTTATTCCCCTGCTCAACAGCACCCATCCGGGTGTGCGCGGCGCTGTTGAGGTTGGCCTGCAAGCCATGCGGGGCAGATATGTGCTCTTGACCGTGGCGGATGATCCCGGAGCAGCGGCCATTGTTGCAGAAATGGTCCGGCTGCTTGACGCTGGCTACGACCTGGTCAACCCCACCCGTTACGCTTTAGGGGGCGCGGTCCATGGCGGCGAGACCATCAATAAGCTCTGCTCGAGATGGGGCAACGCGTGCTTTAGAATCCTGGTGCCTGGCGCCATGACGGACGCCACCTGCGGGATTAAAATGCTGCGCCGCGAGGTCCTGCGCAAGGTACGGTGGACTTCCCACCGGGGCTGGACGTTCGTGTTCGAATTGGCGGTGCTGGCGCTTGAGCAGGACTTTAAGATCGCCGAAGTCCCCCTCGTATCGTATAACCGGGTGGGCGGAAATTCCCATTTTGGCATAGGGCGGGTCTTTGCTTATGCTAAGATATTCTTCTGGGGCGCTGCCATCCTCTGGAAGAAAAAACTGCATGCCTGATTATGCTTTAATTGATCGCTGCCAAGTCTGCCGACGGACCACCCAGGAAGTTATGTCCCTGGGGGACCTTCCGTTGGTCGACCAATTGTTGCCAATCCGCCCCGAACTCCAACACCAGGCCACCTACCCGGCCCCCCTGCTGTATTGCCCCGGTTGCCACCTGGTGCAAATCGGCTGCATCGTAGACCACCGCCTGCTTTTTCCGAAGCACTACCCCTACACCAGCGGCACCACCAAAATCCTGCGCGATAATTTTGCCCAGCTTGCCGACGAGTGCGTGGAATTCTTTCAATTGACCCAAAAAGACCTGGTGGTCGACATTGGCTGCAATGACGGGACGTTGCTTAGCAATTTCAAAGGGCGGTGCCGGGTCGCCGGCATTACCCCGGAAGACATGGGAGAGCTGGCCCGGCAAAAAGGCATCCCCGTGGTGCAGTCCTATTTGACCCCGGCTGCCGTCAAACAAATCCTGGCCGAACACGGCAAAGCCAAAGTGGTGACGGCCACCAACGTGTTCGCGCATTTTGAGGACGTGCATGAGGCGGTGTCCTTGATCCTAGACTTGCTTGATGAGGGCGGAGGTTTTGTTTCGGAGTCGGGGTATGTCTATCCTTTGCTCAAAGAGTTGCAATATGACTCCGTCCATCATGAGCACTTGCGGTATTACAGTTTGTCGAGTTTGGAGTTTTTATTGGACCTGCATGGATTGGTCATTGTGCACGCCAAAGAAATCCCCACGCACGGAGGTTCCATCCGGGTGTACGCCTGCCGGTCCGGAGACCACAAGGGCTTTCCCAGCGTCAAGGACCTAAAAGCTAGAGAAAATAAAATCTTGGACAACTTACTGCAGGAATTTGGCCCCAAAGTAGCGGCCCAGAAGAAATCGCTGCGGGAATTATTATCGAATCTCAAAAAAGAGGGCCGCCGGATTTATGGCATCGGCGCCCCCGGACGTGCCACCACCCTCATTCATTTTACCGGCATCGATGAAACCATTTTGGACTGTGTGCTGGAAGTGCCGCAGTCCCATAAAATTAACAAATTCATCCCTGCCACCCGCATCCCCGTGCTCAGCGAAGAACGCCTGTTTAAGGACCCGCCCGATTATGCCCTCATGCTGTCCTGGCATATTGCCGATGAGCTCATGCCTAAAATAAAGGCCAAAGGTTATCGAGGCGACTTTATCGTGCCGCTGCCCAAAGTGTGCGTGGTTAAAAACGTGGACTTGCCCTGAGATTTAAGCTTTTGCTTTTAATTCTTTTTGAGCGAGGGTCAGCCAACTGCTACGCTCGCGGCGGTAGAAAGACGGAGAGATCATGCATTTTTGACAATACCTTCAAAAATCTTTTTGGCATCCTCGGTACTGCCCAATTCCTTTAAACCGATGAAAGAAAAAAAAGAACGATCCAGAGCCAGGAACAGCGGCCACTCTTAATCGCATGGACCGCGAGATGGGCAGATACATACGCAGTGAATGCCCTCGGGATTTATCCCCCCCAGAAATCCTGCACCGTCCATGCCTCAACTTCCACGATGCGGGAATGACCAGCTTTGGCCCCATTGACCTGCACCCGGATGCGGTCAGTCAACCGGCCACCTTGCACTTTTACAGTGCTTTTGACAAATTGGTTGTTCGAAACGGCACCTACGGTGACCCATTTCAATCCCGATGCATCCCAAGCTTGAACCTCATAGTCCGTGACCCCATACTTGGTAAAAGTCATGGTGTCATTGGGTTCAACGGGGTTCTGGTAATTGTCTTGCAATGTATAGACCACGACTTTATCTAAACTGTAGAGGCTGTTAAACTTAATTTCCACCCAATCCGGAAACACGCCCGCAGTACCATCATTCCATCCCCCGTCTTTTTCCCAGCCGGCCCCGCTGCGTTTGTCATCGTTGACCGTTGCTATGGGAAAAAGGCGGCCGGCACTGTCGCTGTAGGTACTTGAAGGAGCGGCCACGGCCCCGTTCGACGCCAGCGCCACATTGGTTGAGCTACCCGCGGATTGTACGGTAAAAAAACCATCGGAAGAATCAAAAAGAACGCCGCCGCCAAAGGGGTAACCGGTGAGTCTTATCTGGACATTTTTCTGCGGCATCACCATGTTTCCAATGTTGACTTTCCAATCATAACGATAATCACCTGTGGTTGGATCATAAAATTGAGAAGCAGGGGCGCTGAAAACGATCCAATCCAGGCAGCTGCTACAGGTGCTGTACGCTATGCTTAGTGTATCGATTTTATTGGCCTTCCACCTTAGTGTATATGTCTGTCCCACGGTCAGCGTTTCCCCGCCGTTGGGCGACACCACCGTAATACTGGGCTGGCCCTGGACGGCAAGCCCCCAAGCTTCCACTTCAACAATACGCGAATGTCCAGCCATAGCATTGGTGACCAGCACACGAATACTACCCGTGGTAATCGCCGCGGCAAGATTAAACGTGCGCTTAATGTTGCGGTTACCAGCAACCGTTGTACCAGGCACATCCACCCAGTTGCCATTTTGGAGAGACTGGATTTTGAAGTCAGTGATTCCGTACAGGTTAAACTGGGCATTCTCATCCGGATCATCCTGCCCATCATGTTTACCGTGATTGTCCTTTAACGTATAGACCACGATTCGATCAATCATTTTTTGGCCGTTAAAATCAATTTGCACGTGATCAGGATATTGCCCGAGCGTGGCATCATTCCACCCGCCATTCTTTTCCCAATTTGCTCCGCTATGGTCATTGTCATTGATGGAGCTGACGGGAAAACTCAAGGGAGGGTATAGAGTATTGTCGGCCGAGCTGGAGGCGCTGGCCACCGCTCCCTGGGTTGATAATGCGAAATTAACCCCCTGATTTCCTTGATTAAAATACGCTACGACAACCGCTCTGTCGGCATCATTTAATCCTGCAAGAATGGTGTTATAAATCGTTAGCTGCTTTTCCGCATTCAGCTGATCTCCTTGAGATAAGAATCGGAAATAGCTATCCACTGCCGCCTTACCCGCCGCTACTCCAACCAGGCTGTAATGAGCCAGGACCGTGTTCTTGTCAGCATCGTTTAAAGCCACCAGAATATTGCTCAATATCGTTTGCGCCTTCT